>NZ_DJBB01000075.1:0-26785 GCF_002429865.1 Empedobacter sp. UBA5987 | reverse complement strand
CTTACTCTGGAACTTTCGTTAGTATATCCAAAGTTTAATAATTTTTTTTATAAAATAGAACTTGATGAGAGCTGTAATTATCATCTTCATATGGGTATTGAAGGAGAAATAAATATTGTGAAGAGTACTATATTTGAAACTGTATTTGATAATTTCGGTTTTTTTGATAATGAATCTAATCATTCCTTAGATGGTGAAAAACAATATGCAATTAAGATACAAGAAATGGTGGATCAAGATTTATATATTAATTATATTTCAAAAGGAAATGATGGACTAGGTGGTGATTTACCTATTTTTTTTACCCGCTAAAAAAATAGCTTGTTTAAGTGAATTTTAATATTTTTTATAAATAAAAATATTTATAGCGGTTATTTTAATGATATTGAGAGTTATATGTTTTTAAATATAAAATATTTTAGTATTTAAAAGGTTTTTATATCTTCAAGAATAGTGAAATATGGTTGAATTAAACAGTTAAATTGTAACATCATATTACGTAATGAAAAAAAATTAAGCTCTGGAGTTAATAAAATTTATATTTTGTAGTTGAAAATTATTCTTATCTTTATTGGAGGAAATAGAGGTTTTTAAATAACCAGTAAAAAACTCCAAAAATCCCCCTAAATCTCACCCTCGACAAAAACACATTTTTTAAATCATTTAATTTCAGCGGTTTAATTAGTTAAGAAAGGAATTGATTGGGGCTTTGATCTTGAGAAATAATTATAGTAAATATTTAAAAGCGACCAATCTGGTCGCTTTTTTTATGAAAAGAATTTCTTACAACACAATTATATTGTTAAATTTACAATTCATTTTGATTAACTTATTGAAAAAGTTTAATTTAAAGGTTTAATTGCACTGAATATGAATACAAATAATCGACAAATTGTTTATATCCATGGACTAAATAGTTCGGCAAATTCAACTAAATTCAAAATTATTCTAAAAAATTATCCTTCAGCTATTTGTATTGAATGGAAAACGGAGGAGAATATTGCAACTATTTTATTTGAAGCTTACGAACATTTAAAAGGTTTGGTAAATGATTTGACAATTATTGGAAGTTCTACTGGAGGAAATTTTGGTTGGCAATTGCAACAAAAATTAAAGGGAAATGGAAAATCGAGTGAATTAATTTTATTAAATCCTTTGGTTGATGTGTCGATGAAAGTCGAAAATAATTTTCCAGAAAATCTTTCGCAATATTTAGTCGATATGAATCGTTTCGAAAATACAACGGTTTTTCTTTCTGTACATGACGAAGTTTTGGATTTTGAAAAACTAAAAACTTTCTTTGAAATTCAACAAAATATCTTTCCACAACAAATCGAAATCATAGAAATTGATGACAATCATCGAATACGTAACTTCGAGTCATTGTTAACGTTAATTTAATTTACGCATTACAATTATTTAATTTTATTAACTGCATTTTTGCACACGAATCAAGAAATAAATAAACATGAGGCAATTTTTAATATTAATACTTATTGTATTTTCAATCAGTTCGTATGCGCAAGTAAAAGATTCTACAGAATCTAAAAAGAAAACTGTACAGGATTTTAAGAATATGATGTCGCCTTATTACAGCTATGGTAACGGATTGGGAATTACTTCTCCAGATAGTCTTTATCAGGTCAATATTAGATTTCGTATGCAAAATCGCATTAGTTATAATCATAATGATGGAGAAGAAGATAATATTGATGGACAAATTCGTCGTTTAAGATTGCGTTTTGATGGATATATCGGAGATCCAAAATTTGGTTATTCGATGCAATTATCTTTTGCAGCAGGTGATGTAGGAAAAGCAGAAGAGGGTAAGAATACAAATATTATTCGTGATGCGATGATTTTCTATTACCCAAATAAACATTGGAGTTTAGGATTTGGTCAAACAAAACTTCCAGGAAATAGACAACGTGTTAATTCTTCTGGAGCATTACAATTAACGGATCGATCTATCAATAATGCAGATTTTAATATCGATCGCGATTTTGGATTTCAAGTCTTATACAATAAAAGAAATCAAGAAAAATTCTCTTATATTTTGAGAGGAGCTATTTCTACTGGTGAAGGGCGAAATTGGACAAGTTTTAAGGATACTGGTTTAGCTTATACAGGAAAAGTTGAGTTGTTTCCACTTGGAGAATTTACAAAAGGTGGAAGTAATTATGAAGGTGATTTAGTTCACGAACAAACACCAAAATTGATGATTTCGGGAGCTTATAGTTACAATGATAGAGCACATAGAACAGCAGGAATGTTAGGAGATGATATTGTAGGTGGAGGAACAGCTAATATAAAATCATTGTTTTTGGATGCGATGTTAAAATATCGTGGATGGAATTTGATGTATTCTTATATGAATCGTAATTCTGATAATGTGTTATTTTATAACCCTACAGATATTTCTGATTTTAATTATATCTATAATGGAGAAGGAATGGATTTTCAAGGTTCATACACATTCCCGAAACACTGGGAGGTGATAGGACGTTATTCAACTCAAACAGTAGATAAAGATATTTTTGAGTTTACGCCAAATACAAACCAATTCACATTAGGTTTGACAAAATATATTTGGGAACATGCGTTCAAATTACAAGCAGAGTTCACGTACGAACAACAAAAATTCTATAATTTGGAAAAGAAAAACAACTGGTACGCGCGTTTTCAGATAGAAATTGGAATTTAAGATATCTTATTGTAAATTAAATATCTTAGAATAAAATAAAGGTTTGATATTTGATAATATTTTATAAATTTGCAGTACAAATATCAACCCATGCAATCCAATAAAAAAAGAAAAAGTTTAAACCGAAATGTAGAGTTCGGAACTAAAAAAGTACAGTTTAAAGATGTAATTATTGTCGCAATACTAATCTTTGTAATTGCCTTAACAATTTTGAAATTTATAAATTAATCATATAAAAAAACCACTTCAAACGAAGTGGTTTTTTTGTTTTATTTCTTTTTGATGGAAACTAATTTCGAATCTTCTTTGCAAATTTCTAATACAAAATCATAATCTTTCGTATTGTCTTTGCTTTTATAGTTTGCCAAATATTCTCTACAAGGAACTTGATCTTTTTTCGAGTGATCAAAATCAACTTTACTTCTTTTGAATAATTCTTTTTTCAAGAATGTAGAATCTAAATTTTCTGCTTTTAAAAATGCTTGAGCTTCTGGTGAAATAGCTAATCTTTTTGAAAAAGCTTCATCCAAAACTCTTGCATTTGGAAAGTAATTACATGAGAAAGCACGAGGTCCAAACGCCATAGCGATGAAAACTAACCCAATTCCAACTCCCATCAAATACTTCATAAATCTTTGCGTAAACGTCATATAATCAATAAATTAATGTCGTGAAATGGTAAATCAAACCAATCACATAAGTTCTTTTTTACAATTCTTCCTTTGTACAAATATACGCCATTTCTTATAGTTTTATCCGATTGTACCACATTCGCAAAACCAGATTCTTCTGAAATTTGGAATAAATACGACAAGAAATAATTGCTCAACGCTTTGGTAGAGGTGCGTGCGACGCGAGAAGTGATGTTAGAAACCGCATAATGAATTATATCATTCTTAATAATAATCGGATTGTCGTGGGTTGTTAATTCAGATGTTTCAAAGCATCCACCCTGATCAATACTTACATCAATAATCACAGCACCTGCTTTCATATTTTGCACCATCATCTCAGTTACAACGCAAGGTGTACGTGTTTCTCCACGTAGTGCCCCAATTGCTAAATCGCAACGTCGCAAAGCTTTTCCTAACTCTTTTGGATCTAATGTAGACGTAGAAACTCGTTGTCCGATATTTTGCTGTAATCGTCTTAATCTTGTTAATGAATTATCAAAAACACGAACCGAAGCACCTAAACCTAAAGCTGTTTTTGTCGCATTTTCTGCAACCGTTCCAGCTCCAAGAATCACAACTTCTGTTGGTCGAACGCCTGTTACACCGCCCATCAAAATTCCGTTTCCTCCGTTTGTAGAAGACATCAATTCGCTTGCGACCAAAATTGCCGTTGTTCCTGCAATTTCACTTAATAAACGAACGACTGGTAAATGATTTTGTTCATCACGAATAAATTCAAATCCAACTGCGTTTACACGTTTTGTAATTAATTTCTGAAAATATTCGCGTCTTAAGGTATTCGCCGGAACAGATGAAATAATCAACGCATTTGGTTTCACCCAATCAATTTCATCTAAAGTAAGTGGACCAACTTTTAGAATAATAGGTTTCTCGAAAACAGCTTGCGTATTGTAAGAAATTTGCGCACCAGCTTCCGAATATTCTTTATCCGAATAATTTGCACCTTCTCCTGCTCCAGTTTCTATCGTAACTTGATGTCCATTATTGATCAAAATTTCGACTGCATCAGGAGAAAGACAAATTCTTTTTTCTTGATTATTTGTTTCTTTTGGAATTCCAATATCAAAGCGTTCTTTCTTATGAGGAATCTCTAAACGCTCGGGTTGAGGAATAAGATCTTCCTGAGAAAAAGGCGTGAAAATATTTTTTCCGTCCATATAGTATTAGCTAAAATTTAAATGACGAACTCCATCTACATTTTCCAATGTAATTGTGTGGTGCTCATCTGGTATAAAGTTAGCAATTTTATTTGGCCATTCCATTAAACAGTATTGATTAGAATATAAATATTCTTCAATCCCAAAATCTAAGGCTTCATCTTCGTGATTTAGACGATAAAAATCGAAATGATAAACTTTTCCATTATCGGTGTCATATTCATTAACAATCGAAAAAGTTGGGCTCGAAACTTCATCATTTGTTCCCAAAGCTTTTACAAACTCTTTGATAAAAGTTGTTTTTCCAGCTCCCATTTCTCCTTCGAAAGTGATTAATTTATACTGAAGTTGATCGATTATTTTTTGAGCAACTTCTGGTAATTCGTCTAAATTATTGATGATAAATTCCATTTAATTTTTTGGTGTTAAAACAACCATTGGGATAATTATTTCCTCCAACGAAATTCCACCGTGTTGGTAAGTGTTTTTGTAATAATTAACGAAATGATTGTAATTTTTTGGATACGTTAAAAATAAATTTTCTTTTGCAAAGATATACTTTGACGTAACATTAACCTTAGGTAAAAGGAATTTTTCTGGTTGTTCAATAGCCAAAACATCTTTCGGATCGTATTGCAATTGTTTCCCCAATTTATAACGCAAATTTGTACTTGCTTCTTTGTCTCCAATCACTTTTGTAGGCTCTTTTACGTAAATTGTTCCGTGATCGGTTGTTACAATAATTTTCATTTTTTCTTGCGCTGCTTTTTTCACAATTTCCATTAAATATGAATTCTCAAACCAATGTTTTGTGATCGAACGATACGTTTTATCATCACGAATAATTTCACCAACAATTTTGTTGTCGGTTTTCGCATGCGAAAGAATATCGATAAAGTTGTAGACAATTACATTTAGATTATTCTTTTTGTAATTATTAAAATCATCTGCAATTTTTTTCTCGAAATCAGAATTTAAAATTTTGAAATAATTATACGATAAATCGCCCATTCCAAGACGTTTTAATTGTTCTCCTAACAATTCTTTTTCGTACATATTTTTATTTCCTTCGTCGGTATCATTCAACCAATATTCAGGATATTTTTTCTCAATTTCTAAAGGCATTAAACCCGAAAAGAAAGCATTTCTAGCATATTGAGTTGCCGAAGGTAAAATACTATAATATAAATTTTCGGCTTCCGAATTATAATAACGATTGAAAATTGGCTCAATAACTTTCCATTGATCGTAGCGTAAATTATCAACCATAATCAATAAAACATTTTGGTCTTTTCCAAGATGAGGTCGAACCAATTGATTGAAAATTGTGTGCGATAAAACGGGACGATCTTCGTCGTCATGCAACCAATCTTCATAATTACGTTCTATAAATTTGAAGAAAGCTGCATTCGCTTCACTTTTTTGATTTTCGATGATTTGAGAAAGTGCTGTATCTTCGATATTTTCAAGTTCAAGCTCCCAAAAAACTAATTTTTTATAAATCTCTTGCCAATCCTCATAATCGCGCGCATTCATCATATCCATTGTGATATTTCTGAATTCCTGTTGGTAATTGATAACCGTTTTTTCTGAGATAATTTTCGAAGAATCCAAAATCTTTTTCAAACTCAATAAAATTTGATTTGGATTAACTGGTTTAATCAAATAATCTGCTATATGCGAACCAATTGCATCTTCCATAATATGTTCTTCTTCACTTTTTGTGACCATAATAACAGGAAGGTTTGGACGCAATTCTTTAATCTTTGGTAAGGCTTCCAATCCACTCAAACCAGGCATATTTTCGTCGATTAAAACCGCTGCAAAGTTCTCTTTTTCTATTTCTTCTAATGCATCAGTCGCATTATTTATCATTGTTGTATCGTATCCTTTTTTCTCTAAAAAAAGTTGGTGTGGTTTCAATAAATCGATTTCATCATCAATCCATAAAATTTTTATAGCCATTTGTTATATTTTTATTTTTTATATTGATTTCTACATTTTAGAATTATTCCAAATATAGCGATAACGGAAATGTTAAAATCAAAATTGTATGTTAAACAAAATTGGAGTTTTCCCAAAATTTGCGATGATTATTTAGCATAAATAATTCCAAAAAGGATTTTTATCTAAAATATTTTATAAAAACCATTCTTAATCAAAAAAGTAACGTTCTGAATGAGTAAAAATTCTTATCTTTGCCGACAAAACAGTACGTTTGAATCCATTAAACAATAATAAGTTGAAGATAGTAAATGATCCAGTTCATGGATTTATTACAATTCCAAACGAGCTTATTTATCAGATTATTCAACATCCATATTTTCAACGACTTCGTAGGATTTCGCAAACGGGTTTAACAGAATTAGTTTATCCAGGAGCGAGACATTCTCGTTTTCATCACGCTTTAGGTTGTATGCATTTGATGCAAAAAGCCTTAAATATTCTCAAAAGAAAAAACGTCGACATTACTCCAGAAGAAGAAAATGGAGCTTTAATTGCAATTTTATTACACGATTTGGGACATGGTCCTTTTTCTCATTCTCTTGAACATTCTATAATTAATGGTTCGCATCACGAAGAAATTTCGCTTCGTTTGATGGAAGAATTGAATCAAATTTTTGATAATCGATTAGCTTTAGCGATTCAGATTTTTAAAGGAAATTATCCGAAAAAATTCTTGTCTCAATTGGTTTCTAGTCAGTTGGATTGCGATCGCATGGATTATTTGAAGCGCGATAGTTTTTATACAGGAGTGGTAGAAGGAAATATCAATCCAGAACGAATTATCTCGATGATGAATGTCTCGAATGATGAGTTGGTGATAGAAGCCAAGGGAATTTCGTCGGTCGAAAAATTTTTGATGGCGCGTATGTTTATGTACATGCAAGTGTATATGCACAAGAAATCGTTTACTGCAGAGAATTTTTTGATTAGCGTTTTGAGAAGAGCAAAAGAATTGACAAAAGCGGGAGAAAATCTTTTTGCTACGTTTGCTTTTAAATACTTTTTAGAAGAAAATGAAGTAGGAAGTTTATCGAAAGAAGGTTTAGAAATTTTTACGCGTTTAGACGATTCGGATGTTTTATCAGCGATAAAAGAATGGCAGTTTCATGATGATTTAATTTTGAGTAAATTATCCAAAAATATTATTCAGCGTACATTACCAAAATCATATTTGATGGATACAAAATTATCTGAAGAAGAAATTTTGGTTGAAAAAAATAGAGTAGAAAAAGCTTTAGGAATTGATGATGCAAGTTATTTTGTAGAGCAAACAACGATAAAAATTGTTCCGTACGAAAAATCAAAAAGTCCGATAAAGGTTTTATATAAAAATGGTGAGGTAAAAGAAATTTCGAGTTCAGAAAAAAGTTTGTTAACGCAATTTTTGCAACAAGAAATTACAAAATATCATTACCACAGCGTTTAAATAGTGATTTGAAGAATTTGACAAAAAAGTTAAATAACTTAAATAATCATTTTATAAATTTAAGAATAATTATTAGTTTTGCAGACTATGAAATTTAAAGCTGCAGAGATTGCGCAATTATTGCAAGGAACCGTAAAAGGTGATGCAAATGTAGAGGTTTCCACATTATCGAAGATAGAGGAAGGAAAAGAAGGTTCGATTTCGTTTTTGGCTAACCCGAAATACGAGCATTTTATCTATACAACAAACGCTTCTATTGTTATTGTGAGTAAAGATTTTGTGGCAACAGATTCTATTTCGTCTACATTGATTGTGGTTGAAGATGCTTATCAAGCCTTTACACAGCTGTTGCAGTATTACAATACGATAAAAAATAATAAAGTTGGAATAGAAGAATATACGAAAGTAAATTCTACTGCGCAACTAGGAGATAATGTATATATTGGAAGTTTTTCTTATATTGGAGCTAATGTTTCGATTGGGAATAATGTAAAAATATATCCAAATGTAACGATTGGCGATCATGCTAAGATTGGTGATAATACCGTTTTACATTCGGGCGTACAAGTGTATGAAGAGTGTGAAATTGGTCAAAATTGTATCATTCATTCTAATGTTGTGATTGGTGCTGATGGTTTCGGTTTTGCGCCAAATCCAGATGGTTCTTTCGAAAAAATTCCTCAAATAGGAAATGTTTTGATCGAAGATAATGTTGAAATTGGAGCAGGATCAACAATAGATAGAGCAACAATGGGATCTACAATTATCCGTAAAGGAGTAAAATTAGATAACCAAATTCAAATTGCTCACAACGTTCAAATTGGTGAGAATACTGTTATTGCTTCGCAAAGTGGAGTAGCAGGATCTACAAAAATTGGACGCAATTGTATGATTGGAGGTCAAGTTGGTATCGCAGGTCATTTGACAATCGGAGATTTTGTACAAGTACAAGCTCAGAGTGGTATTAATGGAGATGTAGAAAGCAAAACGCAATTGTATGGTTCGCCAGCGATGGAAGCGTCAAGCTTTAGAAAATCATATGTACATTTTAGAAAGTTTCCAGAAATTGTGAAACGAATCGATAAATTAGAAAAAGAGAACAAACAAAAGTAAAAGTTAATGTCTGATAAACAAAAAACTTTAGCGAATGAAGCCGTTCTAAAAGGTGTTGGCTTACATACAGGTAAATTTGTTACCTTAACATTTAAACCAGCCGAACCAGATACAGGATTTGTATTTGTTAGAACAGATTTAGAAGGTCAACCTCAAGTAGAAGCTGATGCACAATATGTTGTGAGCACAGCTCGAGGAACAACTTTAGAGAAGAAAGGAGTTAAAGTACATACAACAGAGCACGTTTTGGCGGCTTTGGTAGGTATGGATATTGATAATTGTTACATTGAAATTGACAATGCGGAACCACCAATTATGGACGGTTCTTCTCGTTTTTTCGTCGAAGCAATAGAATCTGCTGGAATTGTAGAGCAAGATAAAGACAGAGAATATTATAGAATTAAAGAAATTGTAACGTATGTAGATCCAGAAACAGGATCAGAAATCACAGCGATTCCTGCAGATGAATACCAAGTTACAGCAATGGTAGATTTCGGAACGAAAGTTTTGGGAACTCAGAATGCAACTTTAACATCTATCAAAAATTTCAAACAAGATATCTCTCAAGCAAGAACATTTTGTTTCCTACACGAGTTAGAGCAATTGTTGGAAGCTGGTTTAGTAAAAGGTGGAGATTTAGACAATGCAATTGTTTATGTTGACAAAGAAATTACGCCAGAAACAAAAGAAAAATTATGTAAAGCATTCAATAGAGATGATGTTTCTATTCGTCCGAATGGAATTTTAGATCACTTGACTTTACATTATCCTAACGAAGCTGCTCGTCACAAATTATTAGATGTTGTGGGAGATTTGGCTTTAGTAGGTAAAAAATTGAAGGCTAAAATTATTGCAACAAAGCCTGGACATCATACCAATACAAATTTTGCTAAGAAATTAAGCAAACAAATTAAATTAGCGCAACGTAACAAAGTGCCAGAATTTGATTTGACAGCAGAACCAGTTTATGATATTAATGATATCATGAAGTTATTACCACATCGTCCACCATTTTTATTGATTGACAAGGTAATTTCTAAAAGTGCGACAGGTTTAATCGGCGTGAAAAATGTAACGATGAACGAGCCTTTCTTTGTTGGACATTTTCCTAAAGAACCTGTTATGCCAGGTGTATTGCAAATCGAAGCAATGGCGCAATTAGGAGGTTTATTAATTTTAGGAGAATTAGAAAATCCTCAAGATTATTCAACTTATTTCATGAAAATTGAAAGTGCTAAATTTAAACGCAAAATTATTCCAGGTGATACATTGGTGTTTAAATTAGAGTTGGTTGAACCAATTAGAAGAGGAATTGTTCATATGCAAGGAATTGGATATGTGAACAATCAAATTGCTGTGGAAGCAGAAATGATGGCAGTTATTACAAAAGAATAATTAAAGAAATGGAAGTTATGAATCATCCGATGGCATATGTTCATCCAACTGCAATAATAGGTGAAAATGTTACAATCAGCCCTTTCTCTTCTGTTTACGAAGATGTAGAAATTGGTGATGGAACATGGATTGGTCCTAATGTAACAATTATGTCAGGAGCGCGTATTGGAAAAAATTGTAAAATTTATCCAGGTACAGTAATTTCTGGTGAGCCTCAAGATTTGAAGTACGAAGGTGAAAAAACTTTAACATATATTGGTGACAATACAACGATTCGTGAATGTGTTACTGTAAACAAAGGAACTAATGCATTAGGTTATACTAAGATTGGTGACAATTGTTTGATTATGGCAACTGCGCATATCGCGCACGATTGTGTTGTAGGAAATAATGTCGTAATCGTAAATGCGGTTGGTTTAGCAGGACATATAGAAGTTGGAGATTTCGCTTTTATTGGTGGTTATAGTGCGGTTCATCAATTTACAAAAATTGGAGAACATGCTTTTGTAGCTGGTGCGACACAAATTCGTAAAGATGTTCCTCCGTACGTTAAAGCAGCAAAAAATCCTGTTGCTTATGCGGGAGTTAATGCAATTGGATTGAGAAGAAAAGGTTTCACATCTGAAGAAATCTTCGAAATTCAAGGTATTTATAGAATCTTATATCAACAAAAAAATAACGTATCTCAGGCTGTAGAACAAATCTTAGAAAAATTCCCAGATTCACATTATCGTGAAGTAATCCTTGATTTTATCAATACAAGTGATCGTGGAATTATGAAAGGATATAGCTCGGGAGTTTAATAAAATAACAATAGAATAAATGGCAACAACTTCTGATATCAGAAAAGGTTTATGTATTATTTTTAATAATGATACGTATAAAATTATCGAATTTTTACACGTAAAACCAGGTAAAGGACCTGCTTTCGTTCGTACAAAATTAAAATCATTAACTAACGGAAAAGTATTAGACAATACATTCTCTGCTGGTCATAAAATTGAAGAAGTTCGTGTAGAAACACGTAACTACCAATATTTATATGAAGATGATAATGGTTTCCACTTCATGAATAATGATGATTTCTCTCAAGTTTATTTAAACAAAGATTTGATTGATAATTCACAATTTATGAAAGCTGGTGACGAAGTAAAAATCTTGTTCCGTGCTTCTGATGAAACAGCTTTAGCAGCTGAGTTACCAACTACAGTTGTAATGGAAATTACATACACAGAGCCAGGTCTTAAAGGTGACACAGCTACAAATGCTACAAAACCTGCAACGACAGAAACTGGTGCTGAAATTCGTGTTCCTTTATTCATCAACGAAGGTGATAAAGTAAAAATCAACACAGAAGATGGTTCTTACGTAGAAAGAATTAAAGAATAATTATTCTGAAATATAAATAAAGAAAGCGACCTTTTGGTCGCTTTTCTTATTTATAATTTTATTGTAACTTTTCCGCTAGAGCATGTCGTTTCTTTGTCTATTTTCTTGAGATAAATTGTAGAACCTAATGATTCATTTTTGATTGTGATGGTTGATGAATCACTACCTTTATAAATCGTTTTATTCTCTTTTGTATCAAAATTGTAGAGTCTATTTCTATTTTCATCCAACCATTCGAATTTATATTTTTTATCGTCAGTATTTTTTAAAGAAAGGATAATCGTTCCATCTTTTTTATTTTGTTTGATATTAACTTTCTCAGAAAGATTAATTTTTTCTAAAACAGTAATTTGAATCGCTTTTCGTTCAGATTTTTTGTTGTTCCAATTACTTTCAACATAATAAGCCTTATTCTCAGTAATAGTTGGACTAATAATATTACTTCCTTTTGCAAATGGTTGAGTAGAATTTAGATTATCATACCACAAATATTCAACTTCTGCTTCTGGATTTTTTACCGTTAAAGCCTGATGTCCATTGTAACAACTTTCTTGTTTTTCACCCCATGTCAAAATTGGTGGAGTTAAGCTTTCGTTATTAGGTTTTGTAATTTCCCATTGGGTTGTGTAGATATGATTTGCATGATTTTCTTTTCTCACCAATTGCGTTGTATCCGTCACTTCTGCTCTCAAAATATTTTTTTCTAAGTTGAATTGACCTCTATTTAGATGAATTGAATCCAAATTTTCTGCAATCAATTTATTATTTAAAATCCATTTTACTTTCAATGTATTTGGAATAGGTTTAACTAAATTAAGGGTAAAAGCATTCATATTTTCTGTGTTAACAAGAGTATCAATAGCGGGTTTTGTAGAAATAATTGGATTTGTTTTTTGATGAATTACTTCAATAAATTCTTCTTGACAAACATTACAAAAAGGCGCGATTAAATATTGCATTTTACAGAATTCGTGCGGACGAAACCATTGTGCTCTTGCATCTTTTTCGCCATATGCATAAATTCCAATTCCATTTGTCCCAATCCAATTTTTCCAAGGAACATCTTGTATATTCTGTGTTTTATTTGGACCAGGAACCGTATACAACGGACCAGACCAATATTCGTCTGATAATTTTGCAAACGAATGTCCAATTTCGTGAACAGCGATATCATTACTTTTAAAATTAACTGTTGTCGTCGCAAATTCTCCTCCAGAACCACCATAAAAAGGAGAATTAACAAGAATTACAACTTGACTATAATTGGGAATATTATCTTTCAGAACTTGTAATACCTTTTCATTTTTCGTTGGAACAACTAAACGATGAATTCCCGAAATATCAAAACTACTTCCGAAAATTGTATTTGGATTAGTTTTCGGAACTTCATATTTCTTTACAAATTTATTATAGCGTTCAGGTAATTGATCCCAATCCACTTTTTCTGTAGGACATTCTTTGGTAGAATACGGATGAATTGCACCAGATTCCTCAGAAATACTATTTACAACAAACACATTAAAGTAATTGGTATATTGACTTAATGGCTCCGTTTTGAAAAAATAATCTGTAAACCTTTTCGCATCTTCTTTGTAATATTTTAACTCATCTTTTGTATAACCATCAGCCAAAACAACAAGGTTGATAATGTTTTTATCACTTCCTTGATATTGCAAGGTGTCAATGTCAAATTTTTGTGCAGATAGAAATGAAGCTGTAAATAAAGTGGTGGCTAGAACGAATAATTTTACTCTCATAGTTGTGTTTTGAAAAAATAATACGCAATATAGTAAGATGGATTTTTTTAATGAAATTTTGCTTTTAAATATTTATTATAGGATCGAAGTTCTTAAATCATTATAAAACTGAAGAATATATTGTATTTTTAAGACAAGAAATAATCTTGAATCAACTATGAAAATCAAAACCAAAAAGTTTCTGAAAAAATCTTTTTATACTTTACTTATTTTAGGAGTTTTAAGTCTTTTGTTCACTGCTTTTGCGAATTATAAAATAGAAAATTCTACGGAAGAATTTGTCTCAGATAAATTAGAAATTTTACCTAAAACTAAAGTTGCGGTTGTATTGGGAACTGCGCCAAATTTGGTGAGTGGTTATCAAAATTATTATTTTACATATCGTATAGAAGCAGCGACAAAATTGTATCAATCAGGAAAAGTGACGCATTTTATTTTGAGTGGAGATCATGGTCGGAAAAATTACAATGAACCTGAAGCGATGAAACAAGCGTTGATAAAAAATGGAATTCCAGAAAATGTGATTTATTTGGATTATGCAGGTTTTAGAACTTTAGATTCGATGATACGTGCAAAAGAAATTTTTGGTCAGAAAGAATTTATTGTAGTTTCGCAAGAATTCCACAATCAACGAGCGGTTTACATTGCACGTCAAAACGGAATTAATGCATATGGTTACAATGCAAAAGATGTCAACAAACATGCTGGATTAAAAACAAATATTCGCGAATATTTTGCTCGAACGAAAGTTTTCATTGATAGCTTTTTTGGTATTCAACCAAAATTTTTAGGAGAGAAAATTGAGATAATATGAGAAAATTTCTAAAGAATTTTCCGATATTATTGTTTTTATTTACTTCATGTGGAGGAAATAAGAGAGGAATTGAATCTATTCATATAAATTTTATAGGAACAGATGATATATATATTAAATATCCCACATGTCAATATATTATTCATTTTTATGATAAAAAAGATGATACTATAAAATTTAATATATCTAAAAAAGAATTTGATACAATTCAAACTTTATATACTGAATATGTAAAATCTTATCCAACAGATACAGAAATTTATTTAAAAGATAAATCTTTAGTTCTTACTGGAGGAAGTATTAAAAAATATAATTTTTCTTTAAATGATAAGAATAATAAAATTATAACACTAATAGATACAGGTGGAGATAATGTTGATAAGGAATTTAAAAATTTTATGGTATTTGATGCTTATATAAAAAATCTTCTTGACTTTAAGAAAGAATTGAAAAATAAACCTGAGTCTAATATGCCTAGTTTTTAAATATTTCGTAGACATGAAAATATTAGCTTTGTTATTATCTATCTCTTTATTTATTGCGTGTAATATAAATAAAGAAACAGTAGAGTCTATTTATATAAAAAAATCTTTAAATAATGATATAATTCTTAAATACCCAAAATCTCAATATATCACTCACTTTTATGATAAAAAAGATGATACGATTATATTTAACTTGTCAAGACAACAATTTGATACAATTCAGATTTTATATACAAAATATGTAATTTCTTATCCAAATAACACAGAAATTTATTTGAAAAATAATTCTTTCGAAACTTTAGCATACGAAACAAAATACCATTTCAATTTAAAAAATAGAAATTCTAAGATCATAACACTTTTTGATGTTGGAGGAAACAATGTAGATAAGGAATATAAAAATTTCATGGAATTTGATACTTACATACAAAAACTTTTAAAATCAAAGAAGGAATTAAAAAATAAACCGAGGAAAAATAGTATACCATATATTTAAAAATCTTATGAGAAAATTTTTAATTTACCTATTTTTTAGTTCAAGTTTATTTGCTCAAGAGTTGATAGATACTGATGGAGATGGAATTCCTGATGTTGAAGATCATTGCCCAACTGTAAAAGGTCCAAAAGAAAATAATGGATGTCAGTGGCAAGAAATCATTTTTTAAATTTCCTTTATCATTAATCTTCAATTTTGAACAAATACATTTAGAAAGTCTTCATTTAAAGATGTTAGATGAAATAATAAAATTGAGTAAAACGAATAAAATTGATAAATTAGTTATTATTAGTACTCAAAGGAAAAATAGTAAAAAAGGTTTATCAGAAAATAGAGCTATTGAAGTCAAGAAATATTTAAAGGAAAATTATTTTAATACAAATAAGTATGAGATAGTTTTGAAAGAAGAAAATGAAGATAAAATATCTTTTAAAGTCGAAGAGAAACCAAACTAATGATTTCTCTTCTAATATTTTTATTTCAAACTACTAAAATATCCTCTTAAAATAGCATCGTTAGCTGAATTTCGTGTATCAATTTCCAAAATCTTCGGACGATCACTTTCTGCATAAAAATCGTTGAACGAATTTTCTAAATCAGTTAAATTCGAAACAACATTGTATTCAAAATCATACATTTTAGCCAAATGTTCGGCAGTGAAATGGTGTTTTGTTTCAAAATAATCTTCAACAACATCGGTTTCAGAAGGACCAGGAATAAATTTGAAAATATTTCCGCCTCCATTATTAATCAAAATAATTCTGAAATTATTTGGCATATTGACATTCCACAACGCATTCGAATCATAGAAAAATGAAATATCGCCCGTAATCATCACCGTATTTTGACCAGAAGCGATGCAAGCGCCAATTGCTGTCGACGTAGAACCATCAATTCCACTTGTTCCGCGATTACAGAAAACAGGATTCGAATTGTTATGATCGAACAATAATCCGTAACGAATAACTGTCGAATTTCCGTACTGAATTTGCCAATTTTTAGGATAGTTTCTGATAATAGAATCAAATGCTTTCAAATCACAAAACGGAATCATATTGATGTAATTTTTGTGTTTGATATTATTCGCTTCTCGTATCGAATTCCATGTAGTGTAATATTCAGATTCTTTTGGGTTGACAAACGGAACAAATTGCTCTAAAAACAATTCAGGTTTCGTCTCAATTTTATCTGTTAACGCTTGGAAAGTGTCTGGTTGCCAATATTCATCTAAATGCCAATGTTGTGTTGGTTTTTGATCACGTAAGAATTTTTTAATTTTTTTCGAAACGACATTTTGCCCAATTGTCAATAAAATATCAGGTTTCAACGCTTCTAATTCTTCTTCCGAATAAGGGAAAATAACTTGATCTATTTTATTGAAAAATCGTTCATCATGAATATTTGACGTAACTTCTGTCAAAACAACAACCGAATCATCTTGGGCTAATTGTTTTACAAAATGATCAAATTCGGCATTAGGATGATGTAATCCCACCAAAATCATTTTACGAGTCGAAGCATTCCAACGTTTCATCAAATCAATCACATCAATTTCTGGATAATCTTTTGCAGGAATTGTAATTGTATCAATTTCAATATCTGGCGTTGTTACAGATTCGTACAAAGGTTCAGAAAAAGGCATATTGATATGAATTGGCGCAGATTTATGCATACAATCAATCAATGCATATTTCGTCAACAACATATTTCGTGTTAAATCATCCGTTTCTTCACTTTCGGAAAGCTGAACATTATGAACAGAATGTTGCTCGAATAAATTATTTTGACGAATAGTTTGTCCATCAAAATTATCAACTAAATGTTCGGGACGATCGGCAGAAAGTACGATTACAGGAACATTTTGAAAAAAGGCTTCCGTAATTGCAGGGTAATAATTTGCCGTTGCCGAACCAGAAGTACAACAAACCACAACAGGTTTCTGAATTTGCTGAGCCATTCCCAAAGCGACAAATCCTGCCGAACGTTCGTCGATTACACTATAAGTTTTGAAACGTTTGTCATTCGCAAATTGCATTGTTAATGCTCCGTTTCGAGATCCTGGCGATAATACGATATGATCAATTCCGAAAGCCAAAAAAGTTTCAGCAATCAATTGAACATTTAATTTATTTGATATTTTTCTCAACGTAGTTGTCTTAAATTATAAAAGGTTTTGATTAGCAAATTTACTAAACAAAACCTTTCAAAAAGTATGATATTTTTAAGAATTAAGTATGTAAACCTCCGTCTACACTCAAAACTTGTCCTGTTACATAACTTGATAAATCTGACGCTAAGAATAAACATGCATTTGCAACGTCTTCTGGTTGTCCTCCACGTTTTAATGGAATTCCATTACGCCATTCTTCAACAACTTTTTGGTCTAAAACTTCTGTCATTTCAGTTTCGATGAAACCTGGTGCAATTGCATTACAACGAATATTACGAGAACCTAATTCTAATGCAACAGATTTAGAGAAACCAATTAAACCAGCTTTAGATGCTGCATAATTTGCTTGCCCAGCATTTCCTTTGATTCCAACAATAGAAGACATGTTCACGATAGATCCAGAACGTTGTTTCATCATTGGTTTGATCACTGCTTTTGTTAAGTTGAAAGCCGAATTTAAGTTTGTTTGAATTACTTTTTCGAAATCTTCTGCAGACATTCTCATCAACAAATTATCTTTTGTAATTCCAGCATTATTAATTACAATATCAACTTGACCAAACTCAGCAATTACATCTTCCACTAATTTTTGAGCAGCTTCGTAATCAGAAGCATCAGATTGATATCCTTTTACTTTACCGAATTGTCCCAATTCTTCTTCCAAAGCTTTTGCTTTTTCTACAGAAGAAGCATAAGTAAAGGCAACGTTAGCGCCATTTTTAACAAAAACTTCAGCAATACTTTTTCCAATACCGCGAGTTGCGCCTGTAACGATTGCTGTTTTACCTTGCAATAAATTCATGTTTATAGGTATTATATATTGCTTCAAAAATACGATTTTTTACGAGAGTTAAAAATGTTAAAATTTACTTTATCAATTTTCTTTAACATTTTATGGTATTATAATTGAAAATATTGATTGTTATAACCAAATTAAAAATATAAAAACATGAAGAATCTATTGAAATTTTTAGCGGTAACATTTTTTGCCTTATTTGTATTTACGGCTTGTAGCGATGATGATGATCCAGCAAACAATGATTTCTTTGCAGGAACTTATAAAGGAAAAATAAGTTATGTTGATGGAAATAATACTCTTTCTGCTGATAATGGAAGTGTATTTGTAACTAAAATTGCAAGTGGAACAAAGTATAATTTTGCTTTTTCTGATAAAATTCCAGATTTGAACGGAGTTGAGTTCGAGAAAAAAGGAGACAATACTTTAGTAAGTGTTGGGGCAACAGAATTATCTTACATTAGAATTGATAATTCAAAATTAACTATTCTTTATACAAAAGATGGTAAAACTTGGACTGCGAATGCAACAAGATAATTTTTAGGAATAATAATAAAAGACGTTCAGTTGTGAGCGTCTTTTTTAATACAATATTTTTCGCTGAAAATAGTTAAATATAAAATGATGTTTTATGAGAACGATTGTATGTTTTGCTTCTTTATTAATGCTGATATTTTCTTGTAATAATGAAGATGATGGTCTGAATACTATTTATAAAGAAAAATATGAAAGACGATTTATAATTTTTCAAGATTCTTTAGGAGGAATTGTTCAAGATAGTGGAGTAGTGCAAGTTTCTCAATCTAAGAATTTATATAAATTTGATTTTATCACAACTCAAAAAATTGATCCGATAGAAAATATTCAAATGGAAATGACAGGAAGCAATTCGTTAAGAAACGTGGGTTGGACACCAACAAAATTGATTGTACTTTCCAGAGATAGTATCAATATTTCTTACAAAGAAGGAAAACGATATTGGTTAGTCAATTCGATTAGTAAAAATTAAACATAAAAAAATCCACTCAATATTGAGTGGATTTTTTAGTATGATTTAAAATTTTCAGATTATAATCCGAAAGCTGTTTTAATTTGATCTACGAAGTCTAATTTTTCCCAAGTGAATAATTCAACTTCAACTTCAACAACATCTTGTCCATTAGCAGATTCAAAACGTTTTGAAACCGTTTTTGGTTCTCTACCTAAGTGTCCGTAAGATGCAGTTTCTTTGTAAATAGGATTTCTTAATTTTAATCTTTGTTCGATTGCGAAAGGCTTCATATCAAAGATTTCAGAAACTTTTGTAGAAATTTCTCCTTCAGTTAACTCAACTTTTTGAGTTCCGAATGTATTTACTAATAAAGAAACTGGAGCAGCAACACCAATTGCATAAGAAACTTGTACCAAAACTTCGTCTGCAACACCAGCTGCAACTAAGTTTTTAGCAATATGACGTGCAGCATAAGCAGCAGAACGGTCAACTTTTGATGGATCTTTTCCTGAGAACGCACCACCACCGTGAGCACCTTTACCACCGTAAGTATCTACAATAATTTTACGACCAGTTAAACCTGTATCTCCGTGAGGTCCTCCAATAACGAATTTTCCTGTAGGATTGATATGATAGGTAATACTATCTGTAAATAAATCGCGTAAATGAACAGGTAATTGCGCTTTTACACGTGGAATTAAAATACTTACTAAGTCATTTGTAATTTTATCTCTCATTGCTTCTTCGTTTGCGAAGTCATCATGTTGAGTAGAAATTACAATAGTATCGATACGAACAGGTTTGTTGTCATTATCATATTCAATTGTTACTTGAGATTTAGCATCAGGACGTAAATATGGCAATAAATCTTTCTCATATTTACGGATATGCGCTAATTCTTTCAATAATCTGTGAGATAAATCTAACGCCAAAGGCATATAGTTTTCAGTTTCGCTTGTAGCATAACCAAACATCATTCCTTGGTCACCAGCACCTTGTTCTTCGTCAGATTGTCTGTCTACACCTTGGTTAATATCTGGAGATTGCTCGTGAATTGCAGATAAAATTCCACAAGAATTTGCATCAAACATATATTCACTTTTCGTGTAACCAATTTCAGCAATTGTTTCTCTTGCTACACGTTGTAAATCAATGTAAGAATTAGATTTTACTTCACCTGCTAAAACAACTTGTCCAGTTGTTACTAAAGTTTCACAAGCTACTTTACTTTTTGCATCAAATGCTAAAAAGTGGTCAAGAATTGAATCAGAAATTTGATCGGCAATTTTATCAGGATGCCCCTCAGAAACTGATTCTGACGTAAATAAATATGACATTTCTATACTTTTTTTAAATGATAGAGGGAAGGAGAAAACTGAAGTCCTGTTTTAGCAATTGTTTTATGAGGTTGCAATCAGTCAAATCATTCCTCTCGATTTTTTTCGAGCTCAAATATACAATGAATAATATGAATAATGAAAGATATTTAACATTTATTAGTATATAAAAATTATAGAGTTTAACTTTTTATCTTTTTTAGAATAGAACAAAAACGGTGTGTTTTAATAAATTATAAATATATTTTCTGTAAACGTTTATTTTTTTTGCTCTATATAGATAATTATTCAAAATAATATTGTTACTTTAGAAAAAAATTAATTGAAATGAAATTTGACACTCTCGATCAACAACTGCTAATGTATCTACAAGAAAACAGTAAAATTACCTATAAAGAATTATCTGATAAGTTAAATTTATCGTCAACCGCAATTCATGAAAGAATCAAGAAATTAGAAAAGTCAGGAATTATTTCTAAATATGTTGCGCTTGTAAATAGAAGATTAATTAACAGAGAGCTTTTGGTATTTAGCCATATTAAGTTACAACAACATTCTGCTGATAACATCAAGATTTTCGAAAACGAAATTGTGAATTTAAAAGAAGTTCAGGCGAGTTATCATGTAAGTGGTGATTACGATTACATTATTAAAATGTCTTTCGAAAATATGGACGAATACAGAGATTTTATGGTAAATAAACTAACAACAATAAAGGTAATTGGTAGTACTCACAGTACTTTTGTGATTGGTGATGTAAAAGATGATACCGCTTTCCAATTGGTATAAAAATATAAGAATGGTTCTGATAAATTAGAATTTTTTTTGATTGAATAAGTAAAAATAGAGAAGACATGAGCAAGGAAATAGCAGTTTTAGGAGCTGGTTGTTTTTGGTGTGTGGAAGGAATTTTTAATTCGATAAATGGAGTAGAACAAGCTATCTCTGGATTTGCAGGAGGTAATGTAGAAAATCCTACTTATCGTCAGGTTTGTGATACAGATACAAATCATGCGGAAGTTGTTGAAATTACTTTTGACAATGAAGTGATTTCGTACAAAGAATTATTAGAAATTTTTTGGAATATTCATAATCCAACACAGTTAAATAGACAAGGAAACGATGTTGGTACACAATATCGTTCGAGTATTTTTTACACATCAGAAGAACAAAAAAAGCAAGCAGAAGAATCGTTAAAAGAGTTTGATAACGGAACTTTGTATGAAGATAAATTCGTTACAACAATAGAGCCTTTAGATAAATTTTGGCCAGCCGAAGATTATCATCAAGGTTATTACAATGAAAATCCGGATCAGCCATATTGTTCGGCAGTTGTTGGACCAAAAATTGCAAAATTTAAATCTAAATTCAAACAGATTTTAAAATAAGAAAAGCGACCAATTGGTCGCTTTCATTTTATTTTCCTTTTTTGCGTGCTTTCGCTTTTTGTTTTTGCTGACCACGGTTTTTAGGTTTAGATTTTGGTGGTTTACGTTTTGTAGGACCTCCCAAATTCACCTTTTTATTTTTATCTTTTTTCTCGTGAAATGCTGCACCGCGTTCTTCAATTTTTACAGTTGTAAGCTGTTTCATTTTTACAACATCTTTCTCGAACTCACGTTTTACAGGATTGATTTTTACTTCCTCTTCAGGGAAAGGAATCTCTTCAATCTCTTTATCCATCAAGGCTTCGATATCATCTAAACGCTCAATTTCCTTTTCAGAAAAATAAGAAATTGCTTCACCTTTTTTATCCGCACGTCCTGTACGTCCAATTCGGTGAATATATTGTTCTGGAACATCTGGAATCTCGAAATTGATTACATGTGTAACATCTGGAATATCCAGACCACGAGCCATAATATCTGTAGTAATAATTCCTCGGTATTCATCTCTGGTAAAGGCTTCCATTGTTCTCAAACGATAATTTTGAGATTTATTAGAATGAATTACACCAAATTCATCTGGATAAATTTCATCTAAATGATTGAAAATTAAATCAGCGTGTTTTTTATTGTTTGCGAAAATTAAAACTTTCTCAAATTTTGCTTTATCATCTAATTGATGAACAATTAAATTCAATTTTGTATTGAAATTCTCTACAGGAATAGCCGATTGAGAAATTTTTTCTAATGGAGTTCCCGAACGAGCCAACGAAATTTCAATAGGATTTTTGAAATATTCGTGCAACATATCATCAACCTGATCTGTCATCGTTGCAGAAAATAAAATGTTTTGACGTTTTTCGCTCATCATTGTAAATAAATGAATCAGTTGCGGACGAAAACCTAAACTCAACATTTCGTCAAATTCGTCAACCACTAATTTTTTCATTTCTTTGAATGATAAAACATTATCAATTGCCAAATCTAACACACGTCCTGGTGTTCCAACCAAAATATCAACGCCTTCATACACCAATAATTTTTGTGTATTGATGTTTACACCACCATAAATTCCTAAAACACGAACATTGATAAACTCTGTTAATTGCTCTAAAATATCGGTAACCTGAACAACTAATTCGCGTGTCGGAACCAAAATAACAATCTTTGGTTGATTCGTTTTAGAGTATTGATATGTATTCAATAAAGGTAATAAGTAAGCCAATGTTTTACCTGTACCTGTTTGGGCAATTCCCATTATATCTCGTCCAGAAAGAATCGGTTTGAATGATTTTTCTTGAATTGGAGTAGGGGTTGTGATATTCAACTTTTCTAAAGCCGAACTCAATTGTTTTGTTAATTCGAAATCCGCGAATGTAGCTTTCATTTTGCAAAGATAAGTTTTCTTGATGACTTCTTAAAAACTCAATGTGCAATCCGTTCAAATTCGTTGAAACTTCGTACTTTTGCATTTCGATTATGTAAAAAGGAATAAAAATGAGTTTAAAACAATACATCACGCAGAATGTTTTAGAAGCGATTCAAAACGTTTATCAAATTAACCCTGAATCTGTTGAAATTCAGTTTACAAGGAAAGAGTTTGAAGGTGATTATACATTGGTTGTTTTCCCATTAATCAGAACTTTGAAAGGTAAACCAGAAGAAATCGGTGCTAAAATCGGTGAAAATTTGGTTGAAAATAATAAAATTACAGCGTTTAATGTTGTAAAAGGTTTCTTGAATATGAGTTTAAGTTCAGTAGAATTTTTAGAAAATTTTACTCAAAATGCTCAAAATTCAACTTTTGGAATTACAAAAGTTGATGAAAATTCGAGAACGGTAATGGTAGAATATTCATCGCCAAATACAAACAAACCTTTGCATTTAGGACATGTCCGTAATAATTTGTTAGGATTTTCGGTTTCTCAAATCATTGAAGCAGCAGGAAATAATGTGATTAAAACACAAATTATTAATGATCGTGGGATTCACATTTGTAAATCTATGATTGCTTGGGAAAAATTTGGAAATGGTGAAACACCAGAATCTGCAAATATGAAAGGCGACCATTTGGTTGGAAAATATTATGTGGAATTTGACAAACATTATCGTCAAGAAATCAAAGAATTAGAAGCGCAAGGAAAAACGGAAGACGAAGCGAAAAAAGAAGCTCCAATTTTCTTAGAAGCACAAGAAATGCTGCGTCAATGGGAAGCACATGAACCAAAAGTTATTGAGCTTTGGCAAAAAATGAACGGTTGGGTGTATGATGGTTTCGCTAAAACGTACAAACGTCTTGGTGTTGCTTTTGACGAATATTTATACGAATCGAATACCTACATTTTAGGAAAAGATATTGTTGAAGATGGTTTAAACAAAGGTGTTTTCTACAAAAGAGAAGATGGTTCTGTTTGGATTGATTTGACTGCAGAAGGTTTGGATGAAAAATTAGTTTTACGTTCAGACGGAACTTCGGTTTATATCACACAAGATTTAGGAACTGCAGTAGAGCGTTTCAAAAATAATCCAACGTTAGAAGAATTAACGTATGTTGTAGGAAATGAGCAAGATTATCACTTCAAAGTTTTGTTCTTAATCTTGAAAAAATTAGGTTATTCTTGGGCTGATGCTTTACATCACTTGTCTTACGGAATGGTTGATTTACCAAACGGAAAAATGAAATCTCGTGAAGGAACAGTTGTAGATGCAGATGATTTGATGCAAGAAGTTTATAATACAGCAAAAGAGATTTCTGAAGAATTAGGGAAATTAGACGGAATGTCTGATGATGAAAAAGCTGAGTTGTACGAAACAATTGCGATGGGTGCTTTGAAATATTACATTTTGAAAGTAGATCCTAAGAAACGTATTTTATTCGATCCGAAAGAATCTGTTGATTTTAATGGAAATACAGGACCTTTTATTCAATATACTTTTGCGCGTATTCAGTCATTATTGAGAAAAGAATCCCCAAAAGAATTTGATGCAAATGCAATAGAATTGAATGATGCAGAAAAAGAAATTATTCGTGCATTATACGATTTCGAAGATACGATAGAAAAAGCAGCAACAGAAATGAGCCCTGCTTTGATTGCGAATTATGTGTATGAATTAGTTAAATTATTTAATTCATTCTACCAAAACAATCCAATCTTGAAAAATGAAGATGAAAACGTGAAAAATTTCCGTTTATATCTTTCTCAATGGGTTGCAAATACAATTCAGAATTCGTTACGTTTATTAGGAATTGGTGTTCCAGAAAGAATGTAATCGACTTATAAAATAAATAAAATGCCTCATCAATTTGGTGAGGTATTTTTTTAACTTTACAATATGAAAATAGGAGATTTACTGAAACAAAAAGATCCTCACGATAAATTTAATTTGAAACGATTTCACGATGCGCAAAGTTTTGTGTATGATGAAATCTTAATGGAAGTTCATGCAGGAAAAAAACAAACGAATTGGATTGTTTTTATGTTTCCTCAATTAGTTGGATTAGGTTCGAGTGATTCGTCATTAGAGTTTTCGATTTCTTCGAAAGAAGAGGCGAGAGCTTTTGTGAAAGATGAAGAACTTTGGGGAAATTATTTAGAAGTTTTATCTGTATTATTAATGCAACATAAAGGCGTAATTCCGCAATTAATTTTCGGAAAAAATGATGCAATGAAACTGAAATCAAGTTTGACTTTATTCAACTTTATAGTTCCGAAAGAAAAAATTATCAAAGATGTTTTGAAGTTTTTTTATGCAGATCAAGTCGATAAAAAAACATTAAGTATATTGAAACAAATGAATAAATAAAAAAATCTCGAGCATTTGCTCGAGATTTTTTTGTGAGATTATTTTTTTACAATAACTTTTGTTGAGGTAACTTCATCATCAGATTGAATATTAACTATATAATTTCCATTATTTAAATCAAAATTAATATCTTGAGAAGAGCTTAAAGATTTTACTAAACTTCCGGAGAAATTATAGACATTGATTTTAGTATTTGTGTTTTTTAAGTTTGAAATAAAAATCTTTCCATTAGAACTTATAACTTTTACAGAATTTTTTGTTGATAAGTTTTTTGTTGATAGAGTAGAGGTTGTTCCTAGCTTTCCGTCATAAACTTCTACTTTATATATATTTAAAGCTTGATCACCTCCTAAATAAATAGTTCCTGCACCTCCCTTATATTCAATGTAATCGGTTGGAATATTGTCATTACCATTTACATCAACTTTACTAATAACTTCTTTTCCATCTGTTATATATAATGTTCTCGTTCCAGAAGAGCTTCCTGATTTAAACCAAACTTTTATTTTAACTGGTTCTGTGACAGAAAAGAATAAATATCTTTTTGGATATCCAATGCAAACTCCTAATGAATAATATATCTGCTGTAATTATCTAAAATTTGCTTAAATAATATCATAACCATCCAATAATCTTTAAATAAATATAATCAGTCTCCCACATTTGATGAACGAAATTGTTTTTATCTTTAAATTCATTTGCGGCTGAAACCAAAATATGATTGGGAGCTGAAATTAAATCTCGTTTCCTCAATATCCGATTAATACTCGATTCTGAAATATAAATTCCTAGTTTATCGGTCATTTTATAAGCTAATTCTCTCTGTAATCTTCCCTAAAAATCGGAACGTTTAAAAATATAGTT
>NZ_DJBB01000019.1:0-18666 GCF_002429865.1 Empedobacter sp. UBA5987 | reverse complement strand
TAATACAAATGCACTACCGGTTTTATAAAATATTCATGTTTTATTTTTTTGATAGCACAAATAAACTCAATATTTAATGGCTTAAATTGTAGATTTTATTCTCATCATTGGATAAATTATTGTTGAGTTGAATAAAATAAAAAAGCTGAAAATCAATCCTGATTTTCAGCTTCAAAAAATTACTTTTTAGCTTTTTTGGTTGGTTTTTCTTCAACAACATCTTCCTCATAATAATACTTATGTCTCGGACGTTTTACACCATAAGAGCCATTCACAATTTTTCCTCTTCTCGATTTTTTATCGCCTTTTCCCATTATAAATGTTTTAAAATTAATAAATTCGATTACTTTCTACCCAAGTTAATAATTTCAATTTAGTTGGACAAAAGATTTACAATTCTTTATCATTTAATCTAACTTTGCGACATCATTTGGCGTGGAGAAAAATTAATTTTAAACCAAATAGAAATGAGTAGAAATACAGATGCAAATAAAAAAGCGCATAAGAAAAAGTTAGATCAAAAGAAACGTAAAGCGCAAGAAGCCGAAGCTGAACGCAAAGCTCGATTGAAAGCAATCAATCAACGATTTAATGATAAAAATAAACCAGAAACGGAAGAATAATGATAAAAATTCTACATACAGCCGATTGGCACTTGGGCAAAAAATTGGATAGTTTTTCGCGATTAGAAGAACAAATTTTAGTGATGAACGAGATTATCGAAATTGCAGATCAACAACAAGTCGATTTGGTACTTATTGCGGGCGATTTATTTGATAATTTTAATCCAAGTGTGGAAGCTGTAGAATTATTTTATAAAACATTAAAAAGACTTTCGAATAACGGAAAACGTCCTGTTGTAGCGATTTCTGGTAATCACGATTCTCCAAGTTTGATTGATGCGCCAGATCCGTTGGCACGCGAATGTGGAATTATTTTGATTGGTTATCCAAATGCAAAAATTCAGGAATTTGAATTAAATGATTTCAAAATTTTAAAATCTGTAGAAGGAATGATTGAATTGAAATTAAATTCTTTCGATTACCCGATTCGAATTATTCATACGCCTTATGCAAACGAAATTCGTTTGAAACAATATTTTGGAGAGAATAAAGAAGATGCATTGAATGAAGTTTTAGCGACAAATTGGAAAAATATTGCGGATGAATATTGTGACGAAAATGGTGTTAATTTATTGATAGCACATTTGTATATGAACCAAAAAGGTGCTGAAATTTTAGAGGAACCAGAAGGCGAAAAACCGATTAAAATTGGAAATGCAGATATGATTTTTTCCGAAGCTATTCCGCCTCAAATTCAATATACAGCGCTTGGACATTTGCATGGTTTTAAGAACATCGGAACAGAAGAAAAACCTGTTGTGTACAGCTCTTCGCCTTTGTGTTATAGTTTTTCCGAAGCTGGTCAAACCAAGTATGTTTCGGTAATAGAAGCAGAACCAAATAAAACTATTTCTTATCATAAAATTGAATTAAAGCATGGAAAACCGCTTATTCGAAAAACTTTTGATGATATAAATTTAGCTGTAGAATGGTTGAATGAAAATCAAAATGCGTTGGTTGAATTGATTTTAGAAAGTGATTCTTTTTTGAAAGCTGATGAACGAAAATTGATTTATCAATCACATGATG
Source organism: Empedobacter sp. UBA5987 (assembly GCF_002429865.1). Lineage (NCBI taxonomy): Bacteria > Pseudomonadati > Bacteroidota > Flavobacteriia > Flavobacteriales > Weeksellaceae > Empedobacter > Empedobacter sp. UBA5987. Next base: position 17,014 of record NZ_DJBB01000019.1, on the reverse strand, counting down.
GAATTATTCATTTGATTCCGAAAGTTAAAAATCAAGAGGTTGAAATGGTTGAGTATAAGTTTGCAGATCAAACAAAAGATATGAAGGAATTGTTTGCAGATTATTTCAAATCGAAAAATGGAAATCAAGAACCAAACGACGAAATAAAGGATTTGTTTAACGAAATTTTGAATAGTTAAATTGATTATTTTTTGAAGTTATATTATGATATCAAGAAATCTTATCCTTAATCTAAACCTTAAACTTAAAAAATGATTCCAGTAAAATTAACCATAGAAGGACTTTATTCATACCAAGAGCGCCAAACAATTGACTTTTCTGAATTAACTGAAGCAGGATTATTTGGAATTTTTGGGAATGTAGGTTCCGGAAAATCATCTATTCTGGAAGCGATAACATTTGCTTTGTATGGAAATTCTGATCGTTTAGGATCGAAAGATTTTGCATATAATATGATGAATTTGAAGTCGAATAAATTATTTATAGAATTCGAATTTCGTAATGCGGACAATGTTTATTATAAAATAACAAGGGAATATAAACGTAACGGAAAGAATTTCGATAAAATAGTTAATTCTGGAGTTGTTTTATACAAATTTGAACAAGAGTGGATTCCGCAAGAAAATTCTGATGTAGAACCAATTTTAGGCTTAAGTTCAGAGAATTTTAGGAGAACTATTATTATTCCTCAAGGACAATTCAAGGAATTTATTGAGTTAAAACCAACTGCTCGTACGCAAATGATGAAGGAGATTTTTGGACTTCATCGTTATGATTTACAAGATAAAGTTGCAGCTTTAAATTCTCAAAACTTAACGAATTTGAATCAACTAGAAGGAAAATTATCTAGTTTTGAAGAAGTTTCGGAAGAAAAAATAAAAGAGCTTGAAGAAAATTTGATTGAACAAACAAAAGTTACCAATAAAGTTCAAGAAGAATATAATCAAATGAATGAATCGTTTCAACATTTAAAATCGTTGAAATCAGATTTTGAGACGTTAAAACAAAAGAAAATTGAGTTTGAAAAAGTTTCAGTTCAGAAAGACGAAATGGATCAACGAAAACTTGAAATTGAGCGCTATGAATTGATTTTTAATGCGTTTTCTCAACTTTTAGAAAATCATAAAAAAGTTTCAAATCAAATTGAAGAAAAGTCAATTTCAGTTAAGAATCAACAAAAACAATTGACTTTAATCGAGAATCAAATCAAAGAAATTTCGAACCAAATTGAAGCGATTAAAACTGATTATGAAACTTTACCAATAAAACGAAAAGAAGAAACGGATTTAGAATTAATTGTTCAGATTTTAACTTTTTCAGAGGAAATAGAAAAGTTAAAAGTAAGAACAGCAAAAGGTTTGAAAGAAGTTGAAGAGGTTCAGAAAAATGAACAAAAAATTGAAGCTTCAATCAAATCATCTGAAAAAGAAGTCAAAACTTTAGCTAAGTCAAAAATAGATTCTCAGACTTTGATTGAAGTTGGAAATTGGTTTGTTCAGAATCAAAATTTGCAACAATCTATTCAGAAACAACAATCTAAAATAGAAGAACAAAAGCAACAAATTAATGTTTTTGAAACTCAATTAAAAACTGAAAATATTGAGATTTCAAGTTTTGAAAATTGGTTTAGTTCTGAATTTGAAAAGCTTGAATCAACTAAAAAATCAATTGAAAAACAGAAAAATGAATTAGAAGTTCAGCAAAAGTTGGTTCATTTTGCACATAATTTACACGAAGGTGAATCTTGTCCGCTTTGTGGCGCTTTAGAGCATCCGAATATTGTTGAAATTGATGATATTTCCACGAAATTTGAAGTTGTAAATAATGAATTAAATCAAATTGATGAAAAGTTAAAATCGCTTCAGAAAAAACAAAATGAAGTTCAGAAAATGATTGATCAAAAACAGTTTATTGAAAAACAAATTGCACAAGAAAATCAAGTTTTGAATGATCTGAAAATTGAACAAGAAAATCATATGAATTTGTTTGTTTGGAAAGATTTTGATTCGAAAAATGTTGAATTATTTGAAGAAAAAAAGAAAGCAGCTATTGCTTTGGACAAAACAATTTCGAATAAAAATAAAGAGATTGAAACTTTTCGTGAAACTTTAGAGAAAGAACGTGAATCTGTTGAAAAATATAAAAATGCTTTAGAAAAATTTAGATTAGAAGAAGCTGAAAAAGCTTCTCAAATCAAGCAAAATCAAGCAAATTTAAAAGTATTGAATTTTGAAGATTTTCAAAGTAAAACAACAGAAAATGTGCTACAGAATTTGAATAATTTAAAACTTAATAATGCGAAAATTGAACAAAATTATATTCAATTTATAGAAAGTTTAAATCAATTAAATCCAAAATTAGCTTCTCAAAAAACTTCAATTGAATTAGTTGAAAAACAAATCATTGAGTTGAAAGAAGAATTGGCTATTAATCAAAATCAATTAGAAAAATCATTAGAAAAAAATCAAATACAAAATATTGAAGAAGTTCAATTAGTTTTAAATCAACAGTTTAATGTTTCTGAAATCAGAAAAGAATTAGAAGATTTTAGAATTTTGTTCGAAACTTTGAAAAGTTCAATTCATGAATTAGAGCAGAAATTAGCGGATGTTTCTTTTGATGAAATGATTTATAAAACACAAGAAGAAAAATTAACTTTTGTAACAAATCAATTGAAAGAAGCGAGCGAAATTGTAACAAAAATAAAAACTGAAATTGAGCGATTAAATAAATCTTTTGCAGAAAAGAAAGATTTGTTAATTGAATTGGAAAAATTACAAAAACGAGCGACGAATTTACAAACGATGCGAAATTTGTTTAATTCAGCTGGATTTGTGCAATATGTTTCGTCTATTTATTTGAAACAATTATGTGATAACGCAAATGTGCGATTTCATCGAATGACGAGAAATCAATTGAGTTTACAAATGAATGACAACAATGATTTTGAGATTATAGATTATTTGAATGAAGGGCGTTCACGTAGTGTGAAAACGCTTTCTGGAGGACAATCTTTTCAAGTTTCGTTGAGTTTAGCTTTGGCTTTGGCAGAAAGTGTGCAAACAAATGCGAAGTCAGAAAAAAACTTCTTTTTTATTGATGAAGGTTTTGGAACGCAAGATGCAGATGCTGTAAATATTGTGTTTGAAACGTTGATGAGTTTGCAAAAAGAGAATCGAATTGTCGGTATTATTTCTCACGTTGATGAATTAAAAGATAGAATTCCTGTTGCGCTTCAAATTACAAAAGACGAAGAAAAAGGTAGTTTGATAGAAGTAGTTTCGTAAACAAAAAAATCCGTTCGAATTACCGAACGGATTTTTTTATATTTTGATTACTAACTTTCTATTTTTATTGTTTTCAGCAATTCGGGTAAAGCGGTATTCGTAAATTCTTCTTGCGCTTCTATTAACAAAGGCTTATAATCGTGATAGCGATTAGAAAAATGACCTAAAATTAATTTCTTTACATTGGCTTGTTTTGCAATCTTTCCAGCTTCTTTTGCAGTTGTATGTCCTGTATAAACGGCTAAATCTTTCAATTCATGCAAAAATGTTGATTCGTGATACAACAAATCGACACCTTTTATAATCGGAACAATATCTGGTTTATATTTTGTGTCCGAACAAAACGCATAACTCAATGATTTTTGAGCATCAAATGTTAAATAATCATTCGGAATTATTTTTCCAGATTCTAACGTAAAATCTTTTCCATTTTTCAAATTTTGATAATCGCAGATTTCAATTTCTGGAAATTCCTCGATCGTATCCATATTCAATTTTCGAGGTTTTGGCTTTTCTCGAAAAAGATAACCATTTGTATAAACTCGGTGATTTAATGGAATAGAATAAACTTCTACTTTATCATCTTCAAAAACTAGAACAGATTCTTTTGTATGCAATTCATTGAAAATAATCTCGAATGAATTATTGGATTCTGTTAAACGTAATTGTGTCGTAATAAATTCCTCAATTCCTTTTGGACCATGGATATGCAAAGGCATATCGCGGCCAAGTAATTGAAGTGTAGAAATTAATCCAATCAATCCAAAAACATGATCACCATGTAAATGCGATATAAAAATGTGATTTATTCGGTTGAATTTTGCCTTCGCTTTTCGCAATTGTACTTGTGTTCCTTCTCCACAATCAATCAAAAAATAGCGTTCTGCTATATTTAATAATTGAGCGGTCGGATGCGTAAAAGCTGTTGGTAATGCCGAATTAAATCCTAATATTGTTAGTTGTAAACTCAATTTACGTTTAGATTAGTTAAAAAATCGTTTAATTTTTCGACAGCTTTTCCTCGGTGGCTAATTGCATTTTTTTCTTCAGGAGACATTTGTGCAAAAGATTTTGAAAAACCATCAGGAATAAAAATCGGATCGTAGCCAAAACCATTGTCACCCATAATTTCAGTTGCAATAGTTCCGTTCACTCGTCCTTCGAAAAAATATTCCTTTCCATCTAAAATTAAACAGAAAATAGAAATAAAATACGCTTTTCGATTCGTTTTTCCTTCCAATTCTTTCAACGCTTTTGCAATATTATCTTCGTCTTTTCCTGTTCCTGCATATCGAGCAGAATATACACCAGGCGCGCCATCTAAGGCTTCTATCACTAATCCAGAATCATCTGCAAAGATATTTTTCCCAGTTTTATCAAAAATAGTTTTCGCTTTCAGTTGTGCATTTTTTTCGAAAGTTGTTCCAGTTTCTTCAATTTCATCAAAGAAATTAATATCAGTCAACGATTTCATCGATAGGTAAGAAGGTAACATTTTTGTAACTTCTTTTACTTTATTGTTGTTATGTGTGGCAAAAATTAATTCCATTTATATTGTTTTTTGTTCTGTTTTTTTGATTAATAAATAGACAGATAAAATTCCGATAAGTGTCATTCCTCCAATTAATAAATAATCTCTTTGCGCAAAAACTTCGCCTTCCATATCGCCCTGTATCAGCATTAACGAGTAAGAAAGTGTGTTGTTTAAGAAATGTAATAACATAGGCAAAAACAACGATTTTGTACGGTAATAAACTACTCCAAAAATGATTCCTAAAAGTCCAGCGCCTATAAATTGCCAAGGATTCATGTGTGCGCATCCAAAAATAAATCCATTGATTAAGATTGCAGTGGTTGGATTTATATTGAAATTTAGCATTCCTTTCAAGATTATTCCTCTAAAAATAATTTCTTCGAAAATTGGAGCTAAAATACAAATCATAATAAACCCTGCGATTTTATAATCTAACATCATTTCAAAAGAAGCTTGAAAAATTTTATAGATTTCTTCTAAAGGTCCAGTTGTTGGGATTAAACTTGTTGCAACTTCGGCTAAAGGCAAAAGAAATAACCAACAAGCTATTGATAATATAAGCTGAATTGGTGTAAAAGAGTGTTTGATATCTTTTAAAATTGATGCAAATTTAGTTTGTGTCAACATCAATAAAATAACAATTGCACAAACCGTTCCTGTTAAAAATCCTAATGGTAAAAGAACGTGATTAAGCGGTTTGTAAAAAAGTGCAGGAGCAGAAACAAGTCCGCCAGCAAATTGCATCATAATCACTGCAATCGCGCTATACAAAAGTGCTTTTCCAATGCCAAAACTTAGTTTATTTTCTTGCTTTGGAACAAATTCTTCAAACGGAGAGGTGTTATTCATGATGATAAGGTTTACCCTGCAATATACTAAATCCTCGGTAAATTTGCTCTGTTAAAAATAAGCGAACCATTTGATGCGTAAATGTCATATTGGATAAAGACATTTTTTTATTTCCACGATTGTAAACAGATTCGTCAAAACCATAAGGACCACCAATCACAAAGACAAGATTTTTGACAGATTGATTCATGTAATTTTGAATATCATCTGCAAATTGCTTCGAAGTAGGCTGTTTTCCTTTTTCATCCAAAATGATCACAAAATCTGTATTGACGATTTTACTCAAAATTTGCTCAGCTTCTTTTTGTTTTTGTTGAATTTCGGACAAATTTTTACGATTTTTGATGTCAGGAATTTCAATTCTTTGATAATTAATGTGCGAAGGCAATCGATTTTCATACTTTTGTAATAGCATTTCGATGGCTTTTTCGTCTGTTTTACCGATACAAATGGTCGTAATATTCATTCAAAATTATTTATTGAGACAAAAATATGCGCATTCTACAAGATTTTAAAACATATACAGGAATAAATTATTTTCGAGATTGGTCGAAAACAAAATTGATGAACAAAAATACGGGCATCACGGTATATGATTTCTTGAAAGTTTTTTGGATTCGCGTCATGAAAGGTAATTTTCCGTTGCGTTCGGCGGCAGTTTCGTGGATTTTATTTTTTAGTATGTTTCCATTTTTGCTTTTTTTGTTCAGTGTTTTACCGCATTTGGCTTATTACCAAGAGATAAAAAATTTACTGTTTACGCAACTTCTTCCCCAACTTTTACCTAAACATGTGAGTAACGAAGTGATTTCGTATATTGATAAAACGACGGCTGTACAAGGAAAACGTAAAGTGAATTATTTCTTGATTTTGATTACAATTTTTATGTCATCCAACGGAATCCAAGGAATTATTAATGGATTTAATGTCTCGTATCAAGATGTTTATGTGAAACGAAAAAATTCTAAATCGAGAATGATTTCGATTATTTTAACCTTGTTTTTTACAGCTTTTATTGTGTTGCAAGTGTTTTTATCGTATTCGACATCAATTATTTGGAAATATTTAACTAATGTTTCATATTTGACTAAACTTGGTCAATTTTCGTATTTAATCAATTATTTTTCGGTATTTATTTTCTACTTTGTTTCGATGTGTATGTTGTATTATTTCGGACCAAATCACAAAAAATCGCGTAGTACAGTAATTCCAGGAGCATTGTTAACTTCTGCTTTATTCTTATTGACAGTTATTGGTTTTAACACGTATTTGAGCTATTTTACCAACATCGATTTGTTGTATGGATCGCTTGGATTAGTGATGATTATGATGATTTTTGTGTACATCAATGTGATTTTGATGTTAGTTGGTTACGAATTGAATATGTCAATTAATTACACTAAAAATTACGAATATGTCAATCATATTGACAACAACCGATTTATTAATTTGGATAAATTTTAAGGTTCATTTAGTAAATGACCACACGTTTTGCAATAAATCGCTCCATCTAAGTGATAATCATCGCCACAGTTGCGACATCTTTGCGTATTTGTAGGAATATCTTCTTTTGTTCTGGAAGCTTTATTCATTTCCATTGTAATAATACTTGTTGGTACAGCAATTACACCATAACCTATAATCATAACAACAGACGCTAGGAATTGACCTAAACCTGTAACAGGTGAAATATCTCCATAACCTACTGTTGTTAAGGTAACAATTGCCCAATAAATACTTATCGGAATGCTTGTGAAACCAGATTCGGGATGATCGTGTTCAACCATATACATGACAGAACCGATTACTACAACAATCAATATTACGAATGATAAGAAAACAATGATTTTATCTTTACTTTCTTTCAGTCCTAGCATCAATACATTTTTTCCTCGTGTAAATCGAGTGAGATTAAAAATTCTGAAAATACGTAATAAACGTAAAATTCGGATACTCGATAAATACTTGCTTGTAGGGAAGAAAAGTCCTAAATAGAATGGTAAAATTGATAATAAATCAATAATCCCATAAAAGCTAAAAATATAACGCCAACGATTTTTTACACAATAAATTCTAAGCAAATATTCGATGGTAAATAAAGAGGTTAAAACCCATTCCAAAGTCACTAAAACTGAGTGATGACGCGCATTAATTGCTGGGATAGATTCTAACATCACCAATCCAACACTCAATAAAATTAAGAGTAATAAGGAGATGTCAAAAAGTTTTCCGTAAGGCGTATCAGCTTCAAAAATGATATCGAAGATTTTTTGTTTTAGCTTCTTTTCTTCATCAGCCCCCATTCTTTTTAGATAAGGAAATCGACCTTTAAACATTGGTTTATATTTTTGGAATGAGCTAAATTAGGAAAAAATTTCAGTATGAATATTCTATTGACAGGCGGAAGTGGATTAATTGGTTCAGAATTAACAAAAATTTTAATTGAAAATGGACATCAAGTTCGCATTTTGACAAGAGAAAAAGAGATAGAACATCCTTTTTATCATTGGAATAAAGATAAAATTGATGAAAAAGTTTTTGAAAATTTGGACGGAATTATTCATTTGGCAGGAAGTTTAATCGCGAAAAGATGGACGAAATCATACAAAAAAGAAGTTTTTTCGAGCCGAGTTGATACAGCAAATTTGCTTTTTGAATATGTTAAAAAATTGAATATTGATTTGAAATTTTTTATCTCTGCGTCTGGAACAGGATATTATGGACAAATCACTTCAGATAAAATTTTCAAAGAAACAGATAAACCAAATACTGATTTTTTAGGAGAAGTTTGTGTCGCATGGGAAAATGCTGCCTATCAGTTCGAAAAAATAGGAACGAGAGTAGTTTGTCTTAGAACTTCTTTAGTTTTGGCAAAGAATGGCGAAGGTTTCAAATTATTAAAAAAACCTATTCAACTTGGTATAGGAGCTAATCTTGGCGACGGAAAACAATGGATGCCTTGGATACATAATGCGGATTTGTTACAGATTTATGCGCAAGCTGTCGAGGATGAAAAAATGAATGGAAGTTATAATGCCTCGTCACCAGAAAATATCAATCATTCAAATTTCAATCATATGTTAGCGAAAAAAATGAATAAACCGTTTTTTATGCCAAATATTCCTGCTTTTGTAATGAAATTAGCGTTAGGTGAAATGAGTGATTTGGTTTTGAAAGGCTCTCGAATTGACGCAACTAAAATTCAAGAAACAGGTTTCGAATTTCAATATCCTACCTTAGAAAAAGCGTTGGAGGAGTTGATAGAAAAGTAACGAAAATTTTATTTAGATTATTCTTTATATCCTATTGCGTATCCGTACTTTCGCAAGAATTACAAATTGAAATGAAATTAAAAATTACTTTACTCTTTTTATTTATTGCATTATATACAAATGCGCAATCGAAAGATTTAAAATTCGGAAAAATTTCGGAGCAAGAAATTAACTTAACTCAAGTTCCTTTTGAGAAAAATGCAGATGCTGTTATTCTTTCGGAAGAAGGAAAAATGGATTTAACTTCGTCTAATTATTATTTGACTGTAAAACGAAGAATCAAAATACTGACTGATAAAGGACTTGATGAAGCAAATATACAACTGAATTATTACAGCAAGAATAAAAATGAATCTATAAGCGGAATCAAGGGAAGTACAATTAATATTATAAATGGAGTAGAGCAAATGACTCCGATTGATGAAAAAGAGATTTTTGATGTTTCTCTAAATGAATTGTATGCTGCAAAACGTTTCACTTTTCCAAATGTAAAAGTTGGTTCTATTATCGAGTATACTTATATCAAAAGTAGCGAACACAATTTTTCTATTGATGCGTGGAATTTTCAACACGATATACCAACGCTTTCGAGCAAGTTTCGATTAAATAATCAAGCTTATGGTACGTATTCGATTATTACAATTGGTGATGGTTTGAATACAAAGTATAAAGGTAAATCAAGTTCAACAGAATGGTTATTACATAATATTCAAAGTTATAATCAATTAAAATACGTTTATAATCTTGAAGATCAAAGCGAACGTATCAAAATACAGGCTGCTACTTATCATACTGATGGAGCAAAGAAAACTACGATGAGCGCGTGGAGAGATTTGATTCAAGATATAAATGCACAATATGATTTGTATCGAAATCCTTATGCAATCAGAGATGTTGCGCAAAATATTCCGAATGGAAAAGATGAGGTAGAAACTTTGAAAAATGTGATTGAATATATTGATTCAAATGTAAAATGGAACAGATTTTATGGAATTATTCCAACACGTTCAAACAAAACTTTGTTGAAAGAAAAATCTGGTTCTACGGCAGATATGAATCTTTTATTGAATGAAATTTTAACCGCCAAAGGTTTCGAAACTTCGATGGTTATGTTTAGTAGTCGTCATCATGGACAAATTTTGTTTTCTTATCCAATTGTCAATCAATTCAATTCTGTTTTAACAGTTGTGAAATTGAATAATGGCGCTTCAAATATTATTTTGGATGCTTCGAAATTAAATAAAGAGCAAATCGAATTTGGACCTTTAGATGTATTTAATTATCACGGGATTGTCATCAAAAAAGGTGATGCTTCTTTTGTAAAGTTGAATCAAAAATTGTCTTATTATGAATCATCATTAAAGTATGATTTTATGAGTAATGGAAATTTAGTTCTCTATCGTAAAGACAAATTCAATGGTTATTTTTATGATGATGATATAGACGAAAAAAATGTTTTGAATAGATATTTGACTGAATCTTTAGATGTGCGTTTGGACGAAGAAATTAATGATAAAACGGTTTTTGATACTGATTCTTACGTTAAAAACTATAAAGCAAAAACTGTAATTCCGAATGCTCCATTTTATACATTTATTAATCCTTTGCGCGAATTTCTAAAACAATATACTTTTGACGATACAAATCGTCAACGCAAAATAGAATTTAATTATCCTTATTTGTTTAATATTCAGGTGAAATCTAAAATTCCAGATGGTTACGAAATGATAATTGATGAAAAGTACAAAGCACATCACAAAACTGAACTTGGTTTAGAATATTATCAAGAAGCAAAAGTGAAAGATGGACAATTCACGTTAGCGATTCAATTTTTATTGCCAGAAGGTGTTTATGAAGCGGATAAATACAATGAATTGAAACAGTTTTTTGAGAAAATAAAAACAGAATCTCTGAAAGAAGTTTTAATGAAAAAGAAATAAACCAAAATCCCGCACTGAATTTCTCAGTGCGGGATTTGTTTTTTATATTTATACAATAACACTATGTATGAAATTTAATATTTATTTTATTTTTAGTTTTTTATTGGTTCAATTAAGTTTAGCCCAATCAACTAAATTTGAATTCGGAAATATATCCGAAGAAGAATATAACTACACAAATGTTCCATTTGAGTCAGATGCTTCAGCTGTTATTCTTTCAGAATACGGAGAATTACAAATGAAAAATTATGGATATGTTATAAAACAACATATTCGAAAAAAGATTTTAAAACAAGATGCTATTGAAGGAAATATTCTAGAATTCACTTATAATCCTAATAATAAATATAATCGTCCAAAGATTAATAAAGTTCAGGTTTATAATAAGATTAATAATGAAATAATTATTTCTAAACTTAATAAGGCTGATATTGTAGAGGAAACAGTAGATGAAAACACAAGGAGAATAGTTTATGCAATTCCAAATATTAAGGTGGGCTCTATAATAGAATATGAAACGGAAGATGTACGTACAGCAGATTTATATGCGACACCGTGGAATTTTCAGAATGATTATCCAACTTTAGTATCAAAACTAGATATTAGAATGCATACAGATTTTGATTATCGAATTTATTTGATTGGTCAAAAGCTGAATGAGAAATATGGAAACAGAAAGGCAAACAAATCTTGGGAAATTGAAAATGTTCCAAGTGTTAAGAAATTCAATAAAGTATATAATATTAGAGATTTTAAAGAGTCAATAGGATTTCAATATACAGCGGAGCAAGATTGGCATGGTACTATTTTTTCTTCTCCAACGTGGACTTCATTTCGATCTGTTTTTACAAAGAAAATAGAAACGAATTTAAGAGGAGCCAATTTTAATGAGATTGCTTTAAAAATTCAGAATGGATCTTCTCAATTAGAAACATATAAAAATGTGATAGAATATGTGAGAAAAATTTACAAGACAGATAATTCTAAAATTATTGATAAAATCTCAAATTTTAATTCTGGAATTTTAAGAACCAAAATAGGTTCTAATTTAGAGTTAGTTATTTTAGTTAATAAACTACTCAAATCAAAAGGAATAGAATCTCATTTAGTCATAAATAGTTATAGAGGTAGAGGAAGATTAATCATGAATTTTCCTATTGTATCAAGAATTTCAAATATTCAAAATATGTCAGTTTTAGATAATCAGATTTATCTTTTTGATGAAAATATTTTAAAAATAGTTGACGATAGTTACAAAGAAAAGATTGTTTTTCCTTATTTAGATTTCTATAATCAATTGGTTTTAAAACTCGAATCCAAGCAGGATGAATTTTTTAATATAAATCCACCTTTATCAGAAAGCTATTTGATAAATGAAATTGAGTTTAAACAAGATGATGTTAAAATGAAGTCTTTAAATAAATTCAAAGGTTATTTTAACAAAGACAATCAAAAGAAATATGATTTTCCAATGTTTAATGAATTAGTGTATTCGTCAGATGATACAAATAATCAAGGAGAATATTCTTCTATTAATAAGATATTTGCTGTAAAAGAGAAAAAAAATAGATTATTTAGGATTTGAATTTCCGTTTAATGAAGATTTAAATTTTTTAGCCATTGATAAGGATAGAAAATATCAAGTTGAATTAGATTTTCCATTTCAAAAAGTGATTCAATTTAAATCTAAAATTCCAAATTATTTTACATTAAAACATGATAGTTTTGATAAAGAAATTAATGCTTTAGGAAATAAATTACAATATAAACAACATCTAGAAATTAAAAATAACGAATTTGTTATTTCCTATATTTTATTGGTTAATCAAGCAATTATAACCAATAAAGAACTCAAAGAATATTCAGAATTTTTAAACAAAATAGCAGAAAGAAATAAGGATACAGTCATTTTAATGAAAAAGAAATAATAAAAAATCCCGCACTGAATTTCTCAGTGCGGGATTTTATTTATTATTCAATCACCATCAAATTACAACCTCGCACATCCGAATGATCGAAACGTCCTAAGATTTCAAATTGATTGTGAGTTATTTTTTTACCTAAATCATCAGTTGCAATAAAACTAATCGAATTGTAATTTGCCAAATCAATCACATTTACGCCGCCTGTTTTTCCTTCTTCAACATATTGGAAAGGATCTTCGGTTTCTCTGATCAAAATTCGCATCCAATTTGGCGATTTAAACGTCAAATCTCCTCGAGAATAACCTTGCGAAAGCAATTCCGTCATTCCATATTCCGAATGAATTTCATTTGTTCCGAAACCATTTTTCAAAATTGAATGCAATTCTTCGCGCGTAATTTCTTTCTTGCGACCTTTCATTCCGCCAGTTTCCATCACAATTGTGTGCTGCAAATTCATTTTATAATTTTCGACAAAATCTAATAAAGCAAATGAAACACCAATCAAAATTGCTTTCTTGCCCGTTTTTTCGTGCGCAATAAGATTTTCGTACAATTCATCGTGATTATACAAATAGAAACCACTTTTATCGCTGCCAGATTTCTCAATCCAATACTCCACCATATCTATCAGTGACGAACCTGTACGTTCCAAATATGAAGGTAAAAGCGCGAAAATAGTGTAATCGGAAAGTGGACCATAAAATTGTTCGAAACATTTTTCTAAACTATAATGATACAACGCCAAATCCGTAACCAAATGCTTACTTGTCGCCATTCCAGTTGTTCCAGAACTTGTAAAAATCTTTTCCACTTCACGATTTCCCGAAATCAATTCAAATTTCTTAAAAAACTGAATCGGTAAAAAGGGAATTTCGTTGGTGTGTTTTACAGTAGAATAATCAACGTTCAAGAAATTTAAGAAGTTTTTGTACACCTCATTTTCTTGCGCTTGATAACGGAAAACTTCCAATGCAACGTTTTGGAAATCTTCTTCGGATTGAATAGAAAAAATTTGCTTTGAATCAAACATTTTGCAAAATTACAAAATAGAGTAGAAGTGAGCGAATTTGAATGATATTATTCTACTCATCAATAATTTTATAAATAAAACCATCAATTCGAGTGAAATTCGTTTAGAATTTTGTGTCGAGAATAAAGTTTTAGAAGATAAAATTTGTCTTAATTCTCGATACAATTTTTAGAAATTTCTTTCTAAAAATCACTCGAATTGACGAATTTTAATTCAAGATAAGCTATTATTTAAAATATTCATCAAAATGATGTTTGAATAAAGTTGACATCGTTTCATATTCTAAACCATATAAAGTAATTTCAAATTCAAATACGTCATCAGAAATTTCAATTCCAGAAATAGAACTTCCCCAACTTTTTAATTCTTCTTTAAAATCATTATAATAAATTCTAAGATTTGGAATAATCGCTGTGTCTATCAATCTTTCTTTTTCAGAATCATAATTTATATGGATGTTATTAGCTAAACAATAATTTTTGAATAATAAATAAGGAGATTCAATATTTATAAAATTTATTTTGCCATAAACAACTCCCATCGGAACATCTGCAAATTCAAATTCTGTAGTTCCAATAATTTGTTCTTCAAGCTTTATTGTAAATGTGGTAGCCACGCAATATAATTTCTTTAAACTTACAAAAATCTACTGATTTTTAAGCTTAACAATTGTTGCATTGGCTTTGTAAAGATGATCACCAAGAATTTCGTAATTCTGAATTAAATCTTTGTAGAAAAGCGCACTTGTAGTCAAAAGTTTCTCTTTTTCGATTGTCTTCATCAAATTGGCTTCGGCAGATTTGTAAATTGTATTAATCGTTTTTTCGATAAATTCCGCTTGTTTGATAGAAACTTCTTCTTGTGTTTCGTTCAAATTTTGATTTAAAATGCGTGTTGTTTGATCCAAATTGTTTTGAAATTCGACCAAATATGTTCTCATTTTTGGTGTAAAATAACTGTTTGTCATTCTACGACGACGATGAATAGAAGAAATTTTAATTGCAATATCACCCACACTTTCCAAATGATAACAAAGCGTAATTAGTTGATGAATCGCAATTGTATTTTCGTTTGGTAAATCTAAATCAGCAATTTCATTCAAAAATTCATTGACTTCTCGCTCCAATTGATCACCTTCTTTTTCCAGTTCCAAAATTCGTTCACGAAAAACCAAAATCTTTTCTTCATCACTTTCAGTAATCATTCGACCAAGCGTATAAATCGTTTGTTTCGTTGTAGAAGCAAGTTTCAGAAGTTTTTTATTGGCTTCATTTTTATATAGGTCAGAATTTGTACCGAATGGAATTGCATAAAATTCTAATTTATTGTCAGTAGATTTTACAGAGAAATATTTTTTCTGACAATAGAAAGCTATTTTATTGATAAAAGGAGTAAATAAAATTACACCAACCAAATTACTAATCGTATCAAAAGTAATCAGCTGAACAGCGATATTTGATGAAATTGTTGAGCCAATAAATTTTAAAACAAAATTTGCAATCAACATAAAAATCAACGCAATTACAATATTGAAAAATGTATGAAATGCTGCGACAACTTTCGTGTATTTATCTCCAATTGCTGCAACTAAATGCGCTGTAAAAGTTGTTCCGATATTTGCTCCCAAAACAATCATTGCAGCTAATTCGATAGGTAAACCTTTGCTCGCTAATAAAATTGCAATCGTAATGGATGCAGATGAAAAGTGGACTAAAACCGTTAATAATATTCCGAATAGAATAAACAACAAATTAGTCAATAAGCCATAATTCGATAAATGCTGAAAGAATTCTTGTAACTTCTGATGACTTTCGATAGAAGGCAAAAAAGTTTTCAGGAAATAAAGCGAAAGAAAAAGTAACGAAAGCGAAAATAAAATTCCACCTACTTTTCTTTGGTTACGTTTTTTCGATAAATAAAACGGAAAAGCGACCAATATAAGAGGCAATGCAATTTGTACCAAATCGAATTTCATTCCGAAATAGACCAACCACAATGTAAGCGTAGTTCCGATATTTGCGCCTAATATTAAGCCAAATGCTTTTCGCAAATTAATCAATCCAGCATTTACAAATCCCAATATAAACACACTCGCAGCCGACGAAGATTGTATGGCTGTTGTAAAAAGAGTACCTGTAACAATTGTCGAAAAATTGTTTTTGGTTAATTTGTTTAAAGTGCGTTTAAAATTCGATCCAGATAATGCTTGTAAATTTTCGCTTAATAGTTTTATCGCAAAAATGAACAAAGCAATTGCTCCGAAAAGTTGCAAAATTTGTATGATAAGATGCATTAATGATTAATTGACTACAAAAATAGGGACTCTAATGTAAATAGAATATTATCTTTTTTACTTTTATTGAAAAAAAGTTTAATTTTTTTTTGAATTCTAAAATTCTGATTTTCAAAATTGAAGTGATTTTTTAGAAAAAACTTCTACTTTTTTTTGAAAAAACATTTGCGAGTTTCGAAAAACTGCCCTAATATTGCACCACGAAAAAGGAACAACACTTCTTTCGAGAAATGAATCTCCTGTTTTCAATTTGAAATATTCAAATAATAATATTTTTGCCGATGTAGCTCAGCTGGCTAGAGCAGCTGATTTGTAATCAGCAGGTCGTGGGTTCGAGTCCCTCTATCGGCTCAACAAAAATATAGGTCGGGGAGATACTCAAGCGGCCAACGAGGACGGACTGTAAATCCGTTGGGTAACCTTCGCAGGTTCGAATCCTGCTCTCCCCACTAAAAAGCCGATGTAGCTCAGCTGGCTAGAGCAGCTGATTTGTAATCAGCAGGTCGTGGGTTCGAGTCCCTCTATCGGCTCCAAAAAAGTTTATATTTTACTTTTAAAACAAAAATAAAAAATCGCCGATGTAGCTCAGCTGGCTAGAGCAGCTGATTTGTAATCAGCAGGTCGTGGGTTCGAGTCCCTCTATCGGCTCTTCTTTTTTGAAGAATACTTTATTATTAGGCGGGGAGATACTCAAGCGGCCAACGAGGACGGACTGTAAATCCGTTGGGTAACCTTCGCAGGTTCGAATCCTGCTCTCCCCACAATCCATTTTAAATATTTGGAAAGCAAATCATCAAATCTTTTGATGATTTTTTTTATTAATGTGTTCATCATAAAAAAAAGCCCTTTTTAAAGGACTTTTTACGGATCAGTATCAAAAGTTG
>NZ_DJBB01000077.1:0-11388 GCF_002429865.1 Empedobacter sp. UBA5987 | reverse complement strand
AATAGTCAAACCCATCTGAAATGTATTTACACAAAATTTTAGATAGTGTCAAATAAAAAAGAAGCTCAATATTGAGCTTCTTTTGCTTTATAATTCTTTAAAAATCTCAAAACTATCTTTGTGATCGCACCAAAATTCGTCCAAATTAATCATTCGATCTTTTAGGAACGGAATAATCTGTGGCCAATCAGTCTCTCTAAAAATACTAATGTTTTCTAGACGCATTTTTATGGTGGAAATCATTTTTCCATCTTTGTCATAATCTTCTTTTGTCCAAATCCATTTTTCGCCAAGATAACTTTCCAAAACATTTTCATATTCCTCAAACTGTTCATAAATCATCAGTTGAACGGACGGATCTGGGTGCGAAATCTCAATAGAAACCTCTGCAAACTTGCGTTCGACATCCGTTCTGAAATAAACACCTTTTACATCCGTTTTGTAATTTATCCAATTAATACGCGTTCCTTCGGCATTCATCTGCAATTTCATATACGTTCCATACGAAATCCAAAAATCCTTTTTTATGCGATAAGCATCTTCTTTTGAAAACAAATTGATTATTTTTTTACAAAAATCGGTTTAATATTCTATTCAACAAAATTTCGAGAAAAATAGCTTGGATTGATTCTTGTTCTATTACATTTGAATAAATATTTTTAAAAAATAAATATGAAACTATTTTGTTTCCTTGGTTTAATGGGAATTTTGGCTTTTTCTACTGTAAATGCACAATCTGTAGAAACGGTAAAATACGAAGCTTTGCACGAAAAAATAGCAAATTATAAAGATCAAGTTGTGGTGGTTAATTTTTGGGCAACATGGTGTGCGCCTTGTGTAGAGGAGATTCCGGCGTTTATGGAAATTAATGAAAAATATAAAGACAATCCAAATTTCAAGATGTTGTTGGTTTCGTTGGATCGACCAAAAATTATCGATAAAGTGAAGAAGTTTATGCTTGACAATAAGATAAATGCAGAAGTTGTTTTGTTGGATGATACAAAACGAATGAATGAATGGATTCCGTCATTTGATCCGAAATGGGCAGGAAATATTCCTGTAACAATCATTTATAATAAAGGCGAGAAAAAGGTTTTCCATGATCAAGTCATGACAAAATTTGAATTAGAAGATTACATTACCGAATATCTTAATTAAACGATAAAACTCCTAAAAATACTTTTAGGAGTTTTTTATTTTTTGTAAGTTTATACTAACATAAAACTACAAAAATGAATAAAAAACATATTAGAAAAGATGTTATTCAACATTTAATTCAATTGAAACAAAATGAAATTGATGCGTTAAAAGAATCTGAACAAATTTATGCAGAAGGTGCAGATTTGGACGAAGAATCAAGCTTAGAGTTAGATGATTTTGCACAACAAAGTCAATCGACAGATGCGGCGAGAAGTTTACGAATTCGTATCAATCAAGCAACCGAAGATTTAGAAAATTTCAAAGCGTTAAAACCTGAATTGATTGACGAAATTACAGAAGGAAATGTTGTGTTTACAGATAAAGTGAATTTTGTAATTGGTTTATCTTTCAAAGATTTTGAATGGGAAAATAAAAAGTTTGTTGGAATTAGTACACAAGCGCCTATTTTTGATGCTTTAGTAGGAAAACGAGCTGGAGATAAATTAGAATTTAACGGAATCAATTATACCATAGAAGAAATATTATAACATGCCAAAAATACATACAATCGATCTTAATTTTCAGAATGAAAACGAAGCAATCGCAACTTATTTAATCGAAACAGAACAAGGACCAATTTTGGTTGATCCAGGACCATATTCAACTTTTGAGAATTTGAAAGCTGGTATTGAAGCGTTAGGTTGGCGAGTAATCGATATCGAAAACATATTAATTACACATATTCATTTTGATCATGCTGGTGCTGCATGGAAATTTACAGAACATGGCGCAACAATTTTCTTAAATCCGATTGGTTTACCACATCTGAAAAATCCTGAGAAATTGTGGGAATCTGCAAAAATGATTTATGGTGATGATATGGATCGTTTGTGGGGAGAAATGAAACCAATTGACGAAGAATATTTGGTTGGTTTGGCAGATGGACAAAGTGTGGAGTTTGGTGATGCGGTTTTTCAGACTGTTTATACTCCTGGACATGCTGTTCATCACAATGCTTATGTGTTAGATGATGTTATTTTTACAGGTGATGTAGCAGGAGTGAAGATAGAAAACGGACCTGTTGTGCCACCTTGTCCGCCGCCAGATATTAATATCGAATTGTGGAAAGAATCGATTGCTAAATTGAGAAAAATTAATGCAAAAGGAATTTATCCGACGCATTATGGTTATCACGAAGATTTAGAAAATCATTTTGATCAATTAGAAAAATCGTTGAATGATTGGTCAAATTATATCAAACCAATGTATGATGATCAAATTCCGACCGAAGAAATTGTCCCAGTTTTTGTTGATCATGTCACAAAAAACTATAAAGATTTAGGTTTGACAGAAGATCAAATTCAAGTGTATGAATACGCCAATCCATCCTGGATGTCTGTTAATGGACTAATGCGTTATTGGAAATTAAAAGAACAAGGAAGATTATAAAACGAAAAGCTGTCAAAAATTTTGACAGCTTTTTTTATTCTATTTTTAATTCATATTGTTCAACCAAAATATTTCCAGTAGAATTTAAAATTTCAGTTCCGAATTCAAACGAAGATAAATAGATGTTTTGTCCAATATAATCTCGTTTATTCATCTCATTTATAAACTCCATCACATTTACTTTTCCCGAAGTTCGTTTTTCTTTTCGCACAAAAGCAATATAATCCCAGCTTGTATTCAAATCTTTTTTGATGATATGACCTCTGTAAATATCATATTGTCCAAATGTTGTAAAAATATTTCCAACTTTTTTACCAAATGGCTTGAATTTATTATAATCTTCGCAAATCATCACTTCAATTCCGATGGTTTGTAGAGCGACTTTTGGCGAATTGTGTAACCAAAAATCAAAAGCTAAATTATATTTTTTGTCATTAACTTTTAACTTCGTTTTATACTCAACTTCAAAAGTTTTTACCTCATTTATATTCTTGAAATAATTATCAGTTTTGATGTCAGCTAAATTAAACCAAGCACTTTCTCCAAACCAAATTTCAGGATAACCCACCACGCCATATTTCTTGCCAGGTGTTTGCCATTTCCAACCAGCCGCTGTGTCGGTTGTGAAAATTGTTTGTGAATATACACCTTTTTTTATTTTGTGTTCGCCCCATTTATTGTTGTTAATTTCATATTTCTGCCATTTTATGGTTGCTCCATTTTCTGACTTTTCTTGATCAGATTGTTGACCAAAACTAATAATCGAAAAAGAGAAAAATACAATATTTAAAAGTTGTTTCATCATTTATGCTAATTAAAAAAGGATGCTTTTGCATCCTTGTAAAAATATAAAATTGTGATGATTATAATCGAATTAATTTATCTTTTGCAGTTTGATAATCTACTAATAAATCGTCAAAAACTTCTGCAACTGTCGGAATAGAATCGATTAATGACGAAACTTGACCAATTTCTAATTCTCCATTCACCAAATCACCTTCAAACATTCCTTTCTTAGAACGACCTCTACCTAAAAGCTCTTTCAATTCTTCTGCGGTTGTACCTTGTTGATATTTTTCTTGAACTTGATTATAAAAATCATTTTTAATCAATCGAACAGGCGCTAATTCTTTCAATGTAAGTTGCGTATCGCCTTCTTGTGCATTTACAATCACATCTTTGAAAGCTTGATTCGCAGACGATTCTTGCGTTGCGGCAAAACGAGAACCAATTTGTACTCCATCTGCACCTAACGCAAATGCAGCTAAAATTTGAGAACCTGTTCCAATTCCTCCAGCAGCAATTAACGGAATATTGATTTGACGTTTCACATTCGGAATAAGACAAAGTGTAGTCGTTTCTTCTCTGCCATTATGTCCACCAGCTTCAAAACCTTCTGCCACGACAGCATCGACACCTGCATCTTGTGATTTTTGTGCAAATTTGGCACTACTGACAACATGCGCAACAGTTATTCCTTCTTTTTTTAAAGTTTCTGTCCACGTTTTTGGATTTCCAGCAGAAGTAAAAACAACTTTTACATCTTCCTCCACAATAATCTGCATAATTTCTTCAATATTCGGATAAAGCATTGGAACATTAACGCCAAAATGATGATTTGTAGCAGCTTTACACTTCTTTATATGCTCGCGTAAAACATCAGGATACATGCTTCCAGCACCTATTAAACCTAGTCCTCCAGCATTACTTACAGCTGACGCTAATCGCCAACCACTATTCCAAATCATACCACCTTGAATAATTGGATATTTTATTGCAAATAATTTTGTTATATTCGTGTCCATTTTCGTTATATTTAGGCATAAAATTAAATAAATATAGAGAACGAAAAAATTTAATTTTAACATAAATACTGACAGTTTGACTTTGGCAGATTATTTGATTTGCAAAAAATCAAATTTTAGAAAATAAATTAGAGTTTAATTGTCTCTACTAATAATAAAAAATATAAGCTATGTATTGGACTTTAGAATTAGCATCTTATTTAAGTGATGCACCTTGGCCAGCAACAAAAGATGAATTAATTGATTACGCAATTCGTACTGGTGCACCTTTGGAAGTTGTAGAAAACTTACAATCTATTGAGGATGAAGGAGATTCTTACGAAAGCATTGAAGAAATTTGGGCTGACTACCCAACGGACGACGATTTCCTTTGGAACGAGGACGAATATTAAAAATAAAAAAGCCCAAATTGGGGCTTTTTTCGATTCTATAATCTATAACAAACATAGTTAACGTATATTTGCATCTTAATTAGTCTCAAATATATTGTGGCTAATTTTGACGAAGAACGCAGAAAAATATGAATATTTTAAACAAAATTTTACAAGGTTTCTTAGGTGATAAGAATGCCAAAGATGTAAAAGAATTACGAAAATATGTTGACTTAGCGAATGAAGCTGGTCAAAAGCTTAGTTCATTAACAATTGATGAATTAAGAGGAAAAACAGATGGATTTAAAGCTCAATTAGTTGAAGCTACAAAAGATCTTAAAGCTCAAATTGAAGAGTTAAAAAAACAAGTTGAAGAAACAGAAGATTTTGGTGTAAAAGAAGATTTATATGCTAAAATTGATAAAATCAATAAAGAAGCTTACGAAATAGAGGAGAAGATTTTATTAGAAATCTTACCAGAAGCTTTCGCTGTAATGCGTGAAACAGGTAAACGTTTTACTGAAAACGAAACGTTAGAAGTGACAGCTTCTGAGTTTGATAAAGTTTTGGTAAATCGTGGACACGATTTCGTTTCTCTTAAAGATGATAACACTGCAATCTGGAAAAACTCTTGGGATGCAGCTGGTCGTCAAGTAACATGGGATATGTCTCATTACGATGTTCAGTTTATTGGTGGTACGGCTTTACACTTAGGTCGTATTGCGGAGATGCAAACAGGGGAAGGTAAAACGTTGGTTGCAACTTTACCAATTTACTTAAATGCATTAACTGGTCGTGGAGTTCACTTAGTAACGGTGAATGATTATTTGGCAAAACGAGATATGGCGTGGATGCGTCCAATTTTCTCTTTCCATGGTTTATCAGTAGATTGTATCGATAATCACCAACCAAACTCTCCAGGTCGTCGCGATGCGTATGCATCTGATATTGTTTATGGAACAAATAACGAATTTGGTTTCGACTATTTACGTGACAATATGGCAAATACACCAGATGCTTTGGTACAACGTGAATTAAATTTTGCGATTGTCGATGAGGTCGATTCAGTTTTAATTGATGATGCTCGTACACCATTGATTATTTCTGGTCCAGTTCCACAAGGAGATCGTCACGAATTTGATGTATTAAGACCAAAAATTGATCGTTTATATCAAATGCAACGTGAGATGTTAGGAAAAACATTAAACGAAGCAAAAACATTATTCAAACAAGGAGATTTAAAAGAAGGTGGTTTCAAATTATACCAAGTTTACCGTGGTTTACCAAAATACAAACCATTAATCAAATTCTTATCTCAAGATGGTATTCGTGCTCAATTACAAAAAACAGAAGCGCATTTTATTCAGGATAATAACCGTGAAATGCCAAAAGTTGACGAGCATTTATACTTTGTTATTGATGAAAAACAAAATCAATCAGATTTAACAGATAAAGGAATCGAGTATTTGTCTAAAGGAATGGAAGATGAGAATTTCTTCATTTTACCAGATGTTTCGACAAATATTGGAGCAATTGAAAATTCAGGAAAAACTAAAGAAGAAATTCTTCAAATGAAAGAAGAATTTTTCCGTGATTTCTCAATCAAATCTGAGCGTATCCATACTTTAAGCCAATTGTTAAAAGCATATACATTATTCGAAAAAGATATCGAGTATGTTGTGGTTGAAGGTGAAGTAAAAATCGTTGACGAATCGACAGGTCGTATTATGGATGGTCGTCGTTATTCGGATGGATTGCACCAAGCAATTGAAGCGAAAGAGAATGTAAAAATTGAAGCAGCGACACAAACGTTTGCGACAATTACATTACAAAACTATTTCCGTATGTACAATAAGTTAGGAGGTATGACTGGTACAGCGGAAACTGAGGCAGGTGAGTTCTGGGAAATTTACAAATTAGATGTTGTTTCTATTCCAACAAACCGCCCAATTTTACGTAACGATAAAAACGATATTGTTTTCAAAACAAATCGTGAAAAATATAAAGCAGTAATCGAGGAAATTGTTCGTTTATCTCAAGATGACAAACGTCCAGTTTTAGTTGGAACAACTAATGTTGAGATTTCTGAGTTATTATCAAAAGCATTAAAATTACGTGGAATTAATCACAATGTTTTAAATGCAAAATTACACAAAAGCGAGGCTGATATTGTAACAGAAGCTGGTAAACCAGGAGCTGTAACAATTGCAACGAATATGGCTGGTCGTGGTACCGATATTAAATTAACGAAAGAAGTAAAAGAATCTGGAGGTTTAGCAATTATTGGTACTGAACGTCACGATTCTCGTCGTGTAGACCGTCAGTTACGTGGTCGTGCTGGTCGTCAAGGAGATCCAGGATCATCTCAATTCTTCGTTTCATTAGAAGATTCATTAATGCGTTTATTCGGTTCAGAAAGAATTGCAAAATTAATGGACCGTATGGGACACAAAGATGGTGATGTGATTGAACATTCTATGATTACAAAATCTATCGAGCGTGCACAGAAAAAAGTAGAAGAAAATAACTTCGGTATTCGTAAACGTTTGTTAGAGTATGATGATGTAATGAATAAACAACGTGAAGTAATTTACAAACGTCGTCACAATGCATTGTTCGGAGATCGTTTGGAAGTTGATATTGCAAATATGATTTATGATGTTGCGGCTTCTGTTGTAAAATCTAACAAAGATTTCGAAGATTTTGATCAATATGAATTAGATTTAATTAAATTCTTTACAATGGGAACTCCTGTTACAGAAGATGAATTTAGATCTAAATCAATCAAAGATTTAACAAATATTACGTACGACGCAGCAATTGAAGATTACAAAGCACGTATGAAATATGTTGCAGAAACAGCTTTCCCAGTAATTTCGAATGTTTTCGAGAATCAAGGACATATGTTCTCTCGTATTCAAGTACCATTTACAGACGGAATTCGTCAAATGACAGTTGTTTGTGATTTGAAAGAAGCATACGAATCTCAAGGTAAAACTTTAATAAAAGATTTCGAAAAATCAGTTGTATTAAGTTTGATTGATGATAACTGGAAAGAGCATTTACGTGATGTTGATGACTTACGTAAAACGTCTCAAAATGCGGTTTACGAACAAAAAGATCCGTTGGTTGTTTACAAACAAGAGTCTTTCCATATTTTCCAAAGAATGTTAGATACAGTGAATAAAGAAATTATTTCGTTCTTGTTCAAAGGAGAATTACCAAATACTCAAAAAGAAGAATCTGTAGAGGAAACTGAGACAGTAAACTAAAAGATTTTTTTATATAACTTTAACCCTTTCTGAAATTTTCGGAAAGGGTTTTTTAGTACTTTTACTTTTTAATTCTAATTTATGATTAAGAATATAGCTATAACATTTATAAGCATTCTTATTTTTACAATAAGTTGTACTGTTAAAGAATATAGAAAAGTAGTAATTCCGTATTCAATTAACAATAGATCTGATTTAATGTCTTGGAAGTTAAAAGGAATTATTGACTCAGCTTTTAGAATGGAATCAGATGCTTTTAGAGATTTTATAGTGTTATCTAATACTGTCGAAGGAGAAAGTGCTTATGATTTAGGTTATGTATTAACGCAAATTATTTATATGATTGGAGAAGATGAGTTTTTAAAAACTATAAATAATTTAACAAATGATGAAAAAGCAATACTAATTAGTTTTATTAATGTTGGACTTGAATACGGTGATAATGATTATGATAATATCCAAGACAACAAAAGAATTGAAGATGAATTTCCTTTGATTCAACAAAAATTAATAAAAAAATAAAATTTTAAACAAATGAAATTTGCATACTTACACGGCTACCAAGGTTTTGTAACAGATGAAAAGAGAGAATATTTAGACTCTTTGGGAGAATGTTACGCACCAACAATTGATTACGATAATGCACCAACTTTGATTCAAGATTTGGTAGAGCATTTTACAAAAGAACCAATCGAATTTATTGCAGGAACAAGTTTAGGCGGAATGATAAGTTATTATTTGGGATTATTATTAAATGTTCCAGTTTTGATGTTTAATCCTGCTGTAATTGCGGTAGAACGTTTAAAGCCATTTTTGCCAGAACAATTATTAAAAGGAATTCCAACACAATCAAATTTAATTTTTACAGGTTTAAAAGATGATGTGATCGAACCAAAATTTCAGATTGAATTTGTAGAAAATCTTCAAAAACAAAACGGAAATATCGAACAAATTTTCGATGCTGAAATGACACATTTAATCACATTAGAAGAATTCGAAAAAGGTTTTGATGCTTTCTTGGAGTTGAAGAAATAACAATTATAGAATAAAAAAAGCCACTTTATAAGTGGCTTTTAATTTTATAGATTTAAAGTATTTTACAATCCTAACATTTTAGGACCTTGTTCGAAAACAACATCAACTGGAATATTTTTCGTTTTCAAGACATCTAAATCTTTTTGTAAATCGTCGTGAATAATTCCTTTATCAGCATATAATTTTTTTACACCATCATAATCTCCATTTCCTTGAAGTGTCAAAATTAATTCTGATAAACCATTCATTGCTTTTTCCATTTTAGCAACATTTACTTTGTAACGACCATTTGGAGTTTTTTCGAAAGCACCATTTTCAGCAAAATAGTTGAACGCAATCATATTCGCTTGTCCGTGAGCAGAACTCGCTCCAAAACGAACTGAACGTAAAATTCCAGCCAAGAAAGTCACAAAATAATCTTCTTGTGTTCCTGTCAATTCACCTTTTTTCAATAATTGATTGACCATATACAAACCAAGAATATCAGCTTTTCCTTCTTCTAAAGCTGAATTAGCTTCTTTTAAAGCATCACGAACTGAACCTTTTCCATTCACCGTATTTTTGATTCCTAAACCATGCGCCACTTCGTGAAACATAACATTAGAAAAGAATGCGTCAAATTTGATGTTTTTCTGTTGGCTTTCATCAATCAAAGCAGTTGCAATAGGCGCAAGAATTTTATCAAACTTCGCTTTCATAGCATTTTTTAATTGCAAACGACGTGTTCCTTTTTCCAATTGAACTTTTTCATCATTTGGTAAATTAATCGCAATTGTTTTTCCTGCCGCATTGCAATCTCCCGCATAATACACAACATCATAGGCATTAAGATCCGAATCAGTTCCAGGAACTTCTTTTTTGTAGTTTGCAGAAACAGGTAAATTCTTCTGTAATTCTGGTAAATATTGAACAAATTTTGCCAATTTTTTCGACCATTCGATATCTTTTACTAAAATATATGCAGAATAGGAAGTTTTATATCCAAATAATTGATCTTCATAATTTTCAATCGGACCAACCACCATGTCAATATTTGCATTTTTCATATCCATCCAAGCCAAATCACTTGCATAGAAATCATCGCTCACCAAAGCTGCAGCACGTAATTTTAAATAATTTTTAAGTCCAGTATCTTCTGCTAATTCAGAAGCTTTTGTCAAATATCCAGCAGCTTTTGATAATTGATTTTTGAAATTTTCGTTATACGGAATCGAATATAATTTTCCTTCGCGATTACGACGAATAATAGAGTAGGGCGATTTACCATCTTTGATATTCGCTTGTTCAAATTCCTCTTTCGTCATATCAATAGGATAGAAAGTTGCACCAGCAGGTTTTGCACAAATACCGTTTATAAAAGGCGCTTCGTTATTCAATCTATCCCAAGGACCATAATTTATTTTTGCATATTCTTTGGCTTCACCTTTCGTTTCGTCCATCAAATCTATTTTAGCGCCATAAGCTTGTTGCCAAAATAAATCATCCATAATATCAGCTGTTTTGAACATCAAACGTAAAATTTCTTTTTCGTTTTGTGTCAAATGTGATATATCTGTTGTTAACGGAACCTTTGCGTATGATTGATATGCATATTCTTTTGTCATATCAGTTGAGGTTTGAGTTGATTCTTTTACCGCTTTTTGAGTTGAACAAGAGCTTAAAACTCCAGCAAAAGCAATCAATCCCAAGAATATTGATGATTTTTTCATTTTGAATGTTTTGGTAAATTTAAGGAGAAAAATGTTTAAATTTATTGATATTAATATTTGAAATGTATGGCTAAATTTTTATTCATATTTACATTAATTGGTTTATTGTTTTCATGTCAATCTAGATTGAATGGGTTTAGTTTACTAAATCAAGTTAAAGATCAAATTGAACAAAAGAATAACGTGAAAGCGTTGGCTTTATTAAAAAAAGTTGATAAAGCTAATTTTGGATCTTGTGGAAATGCTTATGCAGAAGGTTTAGCTCAAGCAAAGTTATTAGAGTCGATGATTTATAGATCTGAAAATAATTATTCTAAATCATTAAAAGTTTTAGATGATAATTTTAATTGTTCACTTGGCGCTGATTGTAGTACAAGAGATTCATTGAAAGTTGAAAACCTACTTTCTATTTATGGAAAAGATAAAGTAATAAATTCTTTTCATTCAAATAAATTTGAAAGAGATACGGTAGATTATTTTGCTAATACATTTAAAATTAATTTAAAGGAACTTAATTATAATTTTGTTTTTCATAATAGTTCTGAATTTTTTGATGAAAATTATATACCTATAGAGGATCAGGGACAAAAGTTGGGGAGAAGTTTAA
>NZ_DJBB01000031.1:0-117347 GCF_002429865.1 Empedobacter sp. UBA5987 | reverse complement strand
GTTTAAACAACTTCAATATAAATGATCACATTGAAGATGGAAAATATTGCGCAAATGTCAAGGTTAAAACGAATAAGTCAACAAAGACATATCGAGTAACTATAACAACGAAAAATAATTATCTGCATAAAATTGATTGGCCAAATGGTGGTTGGCTGGATAATACGCATTACAAACTTCCTGAATTTTATGAAAACGAAGTTACTTTTGTAGATGATAGAGCCCGAAAATTTGAAGTAAAAATTATACAAAAAGGAGAATGTAAATAAAAAAAGCTCGAAACTAATGTTTCGAGCTTTTGCTTAGTACTCGGAGTGGGAATCGAACCCACACTCCAAAGGAACACGAGTTTGAGTCGTGCGCGTCTACCAATTCCGCCATCCGAGCCTTTATGGACTGCAAATATAATGTTAGTTTATTTATTTTTCCAACTATTTTTTAAACTTTTTACAGAATTATTTCTAACGTATCGTAAGCCAAATGTTTACCTTTTGGTAATTTTTCCTCTACTTCATCATGAAATCCCAAATGATGCGAAATATGTGTAAAATAAGTCTGCTTTGCACCTATCAAATCCGAGTATCGTATTGCTTCATCTAATAATATATGCGAAAAATGTTCTTGTTCTACTCGCAACGCACTAATGATTAAAACTTCAACTCCTCGTAATTTTTCAAGCGATTCTGTTGGGATCGTTTTTACATCCGTTAAATAAGCAATTTTATCATCAATCAAATAGCCCAAAATAGGCAAAGGTCCATGCAAAACTTTTATTGGTTCAATCGTAAATCCAGCAACCGAAAATTTATCTTCTTCTATAACATTCTCAATCACCGTTGGCACTCCAGGATATTTATGTTCAGCAAACATATATGGAAATCGATTATGTATTTCATCCAAAACTCGTTTCAAACCATAGACATTCATATCTTCTCCCGATTTGAAAACCAACGGACGAATATCATCCAATCCTAAAACATGGTCATTATGCTCGTGTGTATACAGGATTCCGTCCAATCTATGCGCATTATAACGCAACATTTGTTGTCTAAAATCTGGTCCACTATCTATCGTAATAATCTTTCCATCCTTTTCTAACAACAAAGAAGAACGCAAACGTTTATCTTTTTGATTTGTTGACAAACACACTGGATGATCGCTACCAATAATCGGAATTCCTTGCGAAGTCCCAGTTCCTAAAAAATGTATTTTTATATTTGATTTAGCCATAATGATTTGGTAAATTTACCACAAACTATTTGAAATTAAAATATGGCATTAGAACAAGTTCTTACTCCTAAACAAAAAGCTTTAGAGATCAATTTGAATCCGAAAATATACGGTTCTTTTGCAGAAATTGGTGCAGGTCAGGAGACCGTTCGTTTTTTTTATCGCGCAGGTGCTGCTTCGGGTACGGTTGCAAAAGCGATGAGTGCTTATGACAAAGAAATGTCCGATTCGATATATGGTGTAGAAGAAAATCGTCGTTATGTAACGCAAGCTCGCCTTAAAAAGATGTTGGATCATGAGATGGAATTGATGAAAGAACGTCTAATCCACGATCACTACAAAGAAAAAGCATTTTTTACGTACGCAAATACAGTAACAACAATTGATTATTCGAAGAAAAATGAAGGTCAAGGTTGGATTGGTTTACGTTTCAAATTGAATGCAGAAGAAGAAAAAGCAAACGAAATTATTTTTCATGTAAAATTCAAAGAAAATACCGCTCAATTGCAACAAGAAACTTTAGGTGTTTTGGGGGTTAATTTGATTTATGGTGCTTATTATTACTACGATAATCCTCGAAAATTAATCAAATCTTTGTACGATACGTTGGATAAAGATCAGTTAGAAATTGATATGATTAACTTTCGTGGACCACAATTCAAATATGTTGATAATCGTTTAATGTCTCTTCAATTGGTTAAAAATGGAATGACTGATGTTGCGGTTTTCAATCCACAAGGAAAAAATATTTTACCTGCCGATTTATTATACAAGAAAAATATCTTCGCTGTTCGTGGTTCTTTCCGGCCTTTTATGAATGTAAATATGGACATGTTCAAAGGTGGTTTAGAAATTTTCAAACAGGAAGATGATGTTCGAACAGATAATACCGAAATTTTATTCGA
The DNA here is from genome assembly GCF_002429865.1 of Empedobacter sp. UBA5987. Lineage (NCBI taxonomy): Bacteria > Pseudomonadati > Bacteroidota > Flavobacteriia > Flavobacteriales > Weeksellaceae > Empedobacter > Empedobacter sp. UBA5987. The sequence goes on along the minus strand of NZ_DJBB01000031.1, from coordinate 115,212 downwards.
GATTACGCTTTCTAACTTGATTGCTTCTGGTTTTGAAGGCGAATTGAATGAACGAGATTTCTTAGATCGGGCTGATATTATTGGTAGTTTAGGTTACAATGTAATCATTTCTAACTTTTCTGAATATTATAAATTGGTTGATTATTTCTCAAAATTCACTCGAAATCAAACCAAAGTTGGTTTAGCAATGGGTGTTAATAATTTAGTCGAAATTTTCAATGAGCAATATTATGCCGATTTACCAGGCGGAATTATGGAAGCTTTCGGAAAATTATTCAAGAAAAATGTAAAAGTTTATCTGTATCCATATTTAGACAAAGAAAAAGATATTTTGTTGACGTCGAAAAATCTACAAGTAAGTGATAGTGTGCACGAATTGTACAAATATTTCTTGTATAACGGAAGAATTCAAGATATTTTGAATTACAATAGAGGTTATTTAGATTCTTATTCGCGCCGAATTTTAGAAAAAATTGCTAACGCTGAACAAGATTGGGAAAATGAATGTCCAGAAGGTGTTGCTGATATTATTAAAGATCGTGGAATGTTTGGCTACAAGTTGAAATATATTTTAGAATAAATTTTTAGTATATCAATCTAAACTCGTTTCAAATTCTCATCATAAACAATATGCGATGTTGAAATAAATTCAACATGAAAAACCACTTCTGCAGAAGTGGTTTTTTATTTTTATTCTAAATATCTCTTCTTTTCTAAGATAAAGTCTTTAATATTATCATTTCTTTTAATACTAATATTTATTTTTGATTTATTCTTTAAAATATCGTTCTGAAAATATTTACAAATATTTTCTTTACTCAAATTAGTAAAATCCATTTCTTCAATACTAAGAATTTCATCACCTAACTCAAGATTACCTTCATCTTCAAATAATAGTTTAATATATGGTTTATTATTTTCAAATGAATAGCCAAAACCAAAAGAATCTAAAGATTTTTTATTAAAATCTATTGGTTCGTTTTTTTAATAAATGTACTTGTTGCTCCAATCTATTATTACTCCAAAATTTTCTAAAAACTTATTTCCAATTAAGTTTTTTTCTCCAGACATAAAAATATGATCACTAAAAACTTTTTTTCCAATCTCAAAAGTATCTAATTTAAAATAATAGTTTTCGGATATTTTACTTTTATTAAAAGCACCGATTGATGAAATACCTTTTACATTAACTTTTTGAGAATCTTTTACTGATATTAAATTTCTATCAATAGAAAAGCCTCCGTTAGAACCTGTGTCTAATTTAAAGTTGAAAACATGATTTTTTATTGTTATTGGAAGTAATGGTGTATTTTGTCCATCTGTTGAAAAAGGAATTTTTAAAAAATACGTTGATAAATCAAAATTATTTAAATCTTCTGTTATAGTAATATTTCTTTTTAAATAGTCAATATTCCAAAGTGCTAAAGCCATTAAATTTTCCCCTATAATTCCATCAATATTTAGACAATCAAATTCAAAACCTTTAAAATCATAAATATGTGCTTCTATATTATAAAAAGAGGATTTTCCTATTTTAATTTCTGAAACAAAGGTATTATTAATGATTTCACGATTGTTTTGTGAGTCCCTTATACTAGATGAAGATTGTACTTTTAAATTTAAATCTTTCTGAATTGACGTTGAAATAAATGTCAACGCTCCAGTATCTACCAAAAAATTATACTCTTTATTATTAATCGAAACTTTTATAAAAGGTAAATTATTTATGTATTCTAAATTTACTAAATCAATTGATTGATTCATTTTAAGAAATGATTTTTTAGTTTGAGCTAAAAGCATTGTGCTAAAAAAGATTAATATCAATGGAAAATATTTCATTTTGTTTTATTTAAAGACTCAAAGTAATCTGAAAAGTTACAAAAAAAGCTCCGAGTTTCCTCAGAGCTTAAAAATCATTATATAAAAATTCTTTCGAATTAATCTTAATCTTCTAATAAATCAGCTGGATCATCAACAGAAACTTCACCCGTAACAGGTTCACCTTTAATTAAAGCAACAATTTTTGCTTCAATTTCTTCACATAATTCAGGATTATCTTTCAATACTTCTTTTACAGCATCGCGACCTTGTCCTAATTTGCTATCATTGTATGAATACCAAGAACCAGATTTGTTTACAATTCCTTTCTCAACACCCATATCCAAAATTTCTCCAACTTTAGAAATTCCTTCACCATACATAATATCAAATTCTGCTTGACGGAATGGAGGAGCAACTTTATTTTTAACCACTTTTACTTTCGAATGATTTCCGATTACCTCATCTCCATTTTTGATTTGAGTTGAACGACGGATATCCAAACGTACAGATGCGTAGAATTTTAAGGCGTTACCACCAGTTGTTGTTTCTGGATTTCCAAACATTACCCCAATCTTTTCACGTAATTGATTAATGAAAATCGCTGTACATTTCGTTTTATTAATTGTACCTGTCAATTTACGTAAAGCTTGAGACATCAAACGCGCTTGTAATCCCATACGAGAATCTCCCATTTCACCTTCAATCTCCGCTTTTGGAGTAAGTGCCGCAACAGAATCAATTACGATAATATCTATCGCTCCCGAACGAATTAAGTTATCTGCAATTTCTAATGCTTGCTCACCATTATCTGGTTGAGAAATAATTAAGTTTTCTACATCAACACCCAATTTCGCTGCATAATAACGGTCAAATGCATGCTCAGCATCAATAAAAGCAGCGATACCACCAGCTTTTTGCGCTTCAGCAATAGCGTGTAACGTTAATGTTGTTTTACCTGAAGATTCAGGTCCGTAGATTTCTATAACACGTCCGCGAGGATAACCTCCTACTCCTAACGCTAAATCTAATCCCAAAGATCCAGAAGGAATTACTTCTATTTTATCATCAACAGCCGAATCTCCCATACGCATTACAGTTCCTTTCCCGTAAGCTTTGTCCATCTTATCTAAGATTAGCTGTAACGCTTTCTTTTTATTGTCTAAATCGCTCATTATATTATTTTTTATTTTTCTAAAATTTGTTTTGCGTGTTCTTTTGTTTTCACTTTTTCGATTACATCTGTAATCACTCCTTTTTCATCAATGATGAAAGTTGTACGATGAATTCCATCAAATTCGCGTCCCATAAATTTCTTTGGTCCCCAAACGCCGAAAGCATTCAAAATTTCGTGATTTTCGTCTGCAAGCAAAGGAAAAAGTAAATTGTTTTTCTCTGCAAAATTCTTTTGTCTTTTCACAGAATCTGCACTTATTCCAACCAAATGATAACCTTGAGCTTTCAACGCATTTTCGTTATCGCGCAAATCACATGCTTCTGCTGTACAACCAGGCGTACTTGCTTTTGGATAAAAGAAAACGACTAATTTTTTTCCTGCAAAATCATGGTACGAAACTTCGTTTCCATCTTGATCAATTCCTTTAAAATCTGGAACTTTATCTCCTATTTTTAACATCTTGATTTGTCTTTAGAACTTCTCGTAAAAATAATGATTAAATCTTGAATCGTAACTGATTTAACTAATTAATCTTTTATTTATACTACAAATGTAATGTTATATAACGCCAAAATAAGTCGCTTAAACTTTACTTTTTAAAATGAAGGTAAAAAAAGGAAAAGCTGTTATTTAAAAACTTACGAAAAATATTCGAACTTCAATTTTCTAATAGCGAACTTCGCATTTCGTAATACATAAAGCATAATTAAAGATGTTTCATTATTTTTACACAAAAAGTCTCAGAACTTATGATGTTAAAGAAAGAACGCGTCCAATTTGTGATTGATGAATTGGAAAAATTATATCCAGTTCCACCTATTCCATTAGATCATCAAGATGCTTTTACATTATTGATTGCCGTTTTATTATCTGCCCAAACAACAGATAAAAAAGTGAATCAAGTAACGCCCGAATTATTTGCGAAAGCTGCTAATGCAAAAGCAATGTCGTTATTAGAAGTAGATGAAATAAAATATTATATCCGCGAAATTGGTTTATCAAATACAAAAGCCAAAAACATCAAACGATTATCCGAAATTTTAATCGAAAAATACGATGGAGAAGTTCCAGAAGGTTTTGATGAATTAGAAGAATTACCTGGCGTTGGACACAAAACTGCTTCGGTTGTGATGTCACAATGGTTTGGTCATCCAGCTTTTCCTGTCGACACACATATTCATCGTTTGATGAAATTATGGAAATTGACAAAAGGGAAAAATGTTGGAGAAACAGAAAAGGATGCGAAGAAAATATTTCCAAAAGAATTGTGGAATAAATTACATATTCAAATCATTTATTATGGACGTGAATATTCTCCTGCACGCGCTTGGAGTTTAGACAAAGATTTTATTACACGAAAAATGTTCGAATAAAAAATACCTTCCAAGATTGAAGGTATTTTCATTATTATTTTACAATTTCAAAAACTTGCAAACGAAGCTTTATCGTATCTACTTTACTCAACGTATCTTGCAAAATCAAATATTTTGGATCTAACTGCTTCACATAATAATTGTACGTTGTATCATTCAGAGACATCGTTAACAAACGTTTTGTTTTAGACGTATTATACACATACGTTCCTATCGTTTGTTCTTGTACACAATTTCCTTTTTCGGTTTTATACATGTTAGAATTATAATTCGTAACATCCGAAAAATCTAATGTAGACTGTCGCTCACAAGCCAACAACTTGTCTGTTTCCGTTATATTCCCTTTCGTTTTTCTAATTTCTTTCAATTGCCATTTTCCAGATCGCAACAATTGATCTTGCGATATTGCCAACGAATCGTCTTCTTTGCACGAAAAAACTGAAAGCAATAAAATTGATGCTAAAAATAGGCTGAATATATTTTTCATTCGGTTCAATAATTATGTGGTAAAAATAAAGATTTTGAATGACGTAAAGTGAATATAAAAAATAAACCTGAAAACTTATTTTCTTTATTTATTGTTTACGTAAAATATCATAACTGATTGTATTTGCTATTTTCTCAAATTTCTTATCAGAATCTACAATTTTTTTATCAATATATGTTTCAAAAGTTATCGTTTTATCTTGATTAATTTTCACAATTCTATCCTCAAAAATATAATCATCAATGTAAAATTGAATTCTATTATCAACAATTCGCCACAATGTTAATCGAGGCTCACTAGGAAAACAATTGCCATTACTTCCTTCTACATAGTTATAAATAGCATATCCATTATCCCAAATTGTATAATTTCTCATTAACCGACAATCATCAAATTCTTTAGACACTTTTTTGCCATTTTCATAAAAGCCCGATTCTTGTAATTTCCAAAAACCAATCACATTATCAGGTTTTAATTGTTGAGAAAACATTTTTGAAGAGAATAAGATTAATAGAATTAAAATAATTTTTTTCATAAGATTGATTTACCTTGTAAAGGTATATTTTTTACCTTATCAAATAAAAAGAATGAAAAAATTCATACTAGAAACTTCCGACAAATATCCAATTGCCGTAACCTCTTTTGGCGAAAACAACGCAACCAAAAAAATCATTGTCATTTCGTCTGCAATTGGTGTTAAACAAACTTTTTATGCCAAATATGCAACGTATTTAGCTAACAAAGGATATTTGGTTTTCACGTATGATTATCGCGGGATTGGCGACTCTAAACCAAAAAAATTAAAAGATTTTGAAGCGCATTTTACAGATTGGGCAAACAAAGATTTTTTAGGTTTGACACAATATATCGAAGAATTTTATCCCAATCACGAAAAATTTTTAATTGGTCATAGTATCGGTGGAATTATGATTGGCTTGACACGTGCTTACAAAGTTTATGATAAAATTGTAACGATTGGTTCTCAATATGGCTATATCAAAAACTTTCATCAAAAAGATAAGCCAAAAGTGAATTTCTTTTTTCGTATTGCGATTCCTATTTTATCCGCTTTTTATGGATTTTTTCCTTCTCAAAAAGTTGGAATGGGTGAACCAATTCCAATCGGAATTGCAAAAGATTGGCGAAAGTTAATTCTGAATGAAACTTCTATTTTAGGTTATGCAGATGAAACTCAAAATTTGTATGATGAAATTACAAAACCTGTTTTAATCATTAGTTTGGATGATGATTTTATGGCAACGCCAAAATCTGTAGATTTATTTGCGCAATTTGTTTTGAAAAATGCGAAGAAAAAACGTTTAAATATCATTCCAAAAGAATATGGATTGAATGAAATTGGACATTTAGACTTCTTTCGAGAAAAAAATAAAACCGAAATTTGGCATATTCCTCTTGATTATATTGAAGAATAAAAAAAGTTCGAGAAATTTGAACAGATTAAAAATTAATTATTATAATAATGAGCTCAAACCCTTTCTTAACTCACTATAACAATATGTTGTGCATTATGATTTTTATAATTAAAATAATCTAAAACAATTTGAATCTCAATTCACTTTACTGAGAAATTCTAGAAAATGAATTGAGACATAATTTTCTCAAATGTGTGACCAATTTATGGTAAGACGAAATTACACAAAATATTTTAATGTTTTAAAACAAGAATTCTTGATAGGAAAACCTGAAAATATAGATGAACTAAAGTAATATGTTTAAACAAAGTGTTTATCTCTATAACAGTCTAAGATCTCTCTTGAGTCTTAAAAATAAGACTCCAAAAAAAATATAAAAAAACTGAAAAAAACATATTCCTTCGGGCTTAAATATTATTTTAGGACTAGTCATCTATTTCTTTTTCAAGATAAAAACTTCTTTGATTTTTTCTGGATCAACTTTATCGTTTTTCGATGTTTTTTCAAGTTTTGCAATCAAATGATTTACTTCTTCTTCAGAAGCTGGACCACCAAGATTTTCTCCATTTACGCGAGAATCTTCTAAAACTTTTCCAGTCGAATCTAAAATTACCCAAAAAGGCAAACCTTGATTTTTTCCTCCTAATTTCTCATTGACAGCATCTCCACCAGGAGTTTCTAAATTTTTCTTCTCTGCACGTTCTTGTACAGTAATAAATGTTTTGACATAATTCGCATCAAAATATGGTTTCACAGCTGGATCGTCCATATTTTTTTCCATCTTTTTACACCATCCGCACCAAGAAGCATGAAAAATTAAAAAGACATTTTTATTTTCAACCTTCGCTTGATTTTGAGCTTTTGTTAATATTTCTGTTGCTGTTTGCGCGTTTACGATTCCTGCGAAAGCAATCATAAAACTTACGATTAAGGCTTTTAATTTCATTGTAATAAGTATTTAAGTAAATGTAAATAAATAATTGTATTTTCAATAAAAAATTAACACTTATGAAACATTTTTTAGTATTTATCTTTTTGCTATTTCTCACAAGTTGCGTACCCAATAACATAAAAACAATTGAAGGAAAATGGAAACAAGATTTTTTGGATTATAAATCGAAAGTGGTAGAAGTTCCTTTGTCGAAAAGTGATGCGATTATGGATGTTTCAAGAAATAAATCAAAATTAAAAATAGAATTTGATTTTCATGACGATTATGAAAAAGATGTGACAGATTCTGTTGTGTTTAATTTTCCTCAACTCAAATTCAGAAAAATAAATCTTGATAAAACTTCTAATTATTATGATTTAACTTATAATGCGACTTGCGATTGTTTTTATGGTGAAATGAAATCATATTCTGGAAATGTATTAAATATAAAATTGAACAGAGTTTCTTCGGTTAAATAAATTTAATGGAAATCATTATCTTTGCACAAAATTATTAGAACATCGTTCTAATATTCAATCATTAAAAAAAGAGACAACATATATGAAATGTGGAATTGTTGGATTGCCTAATGTTGGTAAATCTACTTTATTTAACTGTTTGTCGAATGCAAAAGCGCAATCGGCGAATTATCCTTTCTGTACAATTGAACCAAATGTAGGAACAGTTTCTGTACCAGATACTCGTCTAAATCAGTTAGAAGCAATTGTAAATCCAGAGCGCGTTGTGCCTGCGGTTGTAGAAATTGTAGATATTGCTGGTTTAGTAAAAGGAGCAAGTAAGGGAGAAGGTTTAGGAAATCAATTTTTAGGAAATATCCGCGAGTGTAATGCAATTATTCACGTTTTACGTTGTTTCGAAAACGAAAATATTACACATGTTGATGGTTCTATTAATCCATTGCGTGATAAAGAAACAATTGATATTGAGTTGCAATTGAAAGATTTGGATACAGTTACAAAACGTATCGATAAATCTAAAAAAGCAGCAAAAGCGGGAAATAAAGACGAACAAAAAGTTGTAGAAGTTTTAACAGCTGTAATCGCTCATTTAGAAGAGTTGAAAAATGTTCGTGAAATGGATTTGGACGAAAAAGAGCAAGAAATTGTAGATTCGTTACAATTGATTACTTCTAAACCAGTTTTGTACTTATGTAATGTAGACGAGTCTGCTGCAAAAGACGGAAACGAATGGGTAGAAAAAGTGAAAGAAGCTGTAAAAGATGAACACGCAGAAGTGTTAATTTTAGCGGCACAAATAGAAGCTGATATCAACGAGTTAGAAACGTTTGATGAGCGTCAAATTTTCTTGGAAGAATTAGGATTAGAAGAGCCAGGAGTTAATCGTTTGATTCGTTCTGCTTATACATTGTTAGATTTAGAGACATATTTCACAGCAGGTGTAAAAGAAGTTCGTGCTTGGACAATCAAAAAAGGTTCTACAGGACCACAAGCGGCTGGAGTTATTCATACCGATTTCGAGAAAGGATTTATTCGTGCAGAGGTAATCAAATTTGAGGATTTTATTACATACGGATCAGAATCTAAATGTCGTGAAGCAGGAAAATTAAACGTAGAAGGAAAAGCGTACATCGTACAAGATGGTGATATTATGCATTTCTTGTTTAATGTGTAAACAGTTATTTTAGAATATTTTACTAAAAGCATCAATAAATATTGATGCTTTTTTTATTTAAATAAGCTTTTATAGATTTGTTTTTAAAACTAATGTTTGTTAGTGAAATAATTGTATTTTTAAATCATTAATAATTAATTCAATATGAAAAAAAACTTTTTACTACTTACTACATTTATATTAGGATTTGCTAATGCGCAAAATACTATTATTTTCGAAGAAAATTTTTCTCCAGAAGGAACAAGAAATTTATGGACAAGGTCAGAACTAGATGGTGATGGTTTTATGTGGGAATTTTATAATGATGCAACACCATTTGGCTCTTGTGCTATTTCTATATCTAATATAGTTTTTATGCCTATAAATACTGATAATATTCTAGTTAGTCCTGAAATAACATTGCCTTCTGAAAAGAATTTAAAACTATCTTTTAGCATTTCTAATATGTCGCTAGAATTAGCAAAAGAGAATTATAGTGTTTATATATTACCTTCTACTTCTACGTTTACAGGTAATGAAAACCCTATTTTTACTGAAAAGCTCGATCAAGATTATTCAGAAGTTCCAAAAGATATTAATTTGTCAATAGATGAGTATGTTGGTCAAAAAGTAAAAATAGTTTTCAGGCATTATAAGACTGATTATAAAGAATCTATGATACTAAAATTGGGTAATGTAAAAGTAGAAGCATTAACATTAGGAACATACGAAGCGAATAAAAAACAAGTATCAGTTTATCCAAATCCAACTTCGGATATTATTTACATAAAAGGTTTAGAGAAAGTAGAAAAAATTCGTGTTCTGGATTTTACAGGTAGAATTCTTAAAGAAGTAAAAGGCGACCAAATAAATATAGCTAATTTACCAAAAGGACAATATATTGTTAATTTCTATACTAATAATGAAGTAATCTCAAGAAAAATACTAAAAAAATAATTAAGATATTATTAACATTTGAAATACTAAAACAAAAAAAACCTCAATCATTTGATTGAGGTTTTAAGCAGTGGTGCCTCCAGGAATCGAACCAGGGACACAAGGATTTTCAGTCCTTTGCTCTACCAACTGAGCTAAGGCACCGCCTTAATTGTGATGCAAATATAGAGCGAAAATCCGTTCTACCAAACATTATTTAAAATATTTTTTAGACGAAAAAGCTATCTTGTTCATTTACCGAGAAATAAATTTTAAAATATTTTTATCTTTGCAAAAAATGAGTGGTTTTAATATTTTAATAGAGATTTAACAACTCATTTTTGCAATCTAATTTTTACAATTCGCAACAAATCATCATATTTGCGTCTTAGAATTCTATTATACATTCATAATGAAGTGGATTATTTGTAGTTTATCACTATTTAGCGTGGTAACAATAAAAGCTCAGTCAATATCAGTTTCACCTTATTCGGCATACGGAGTAGGGGAGCAATTGTTTGATAATAATACTGAACAAGCTGGTATGGGCGGTATCTCAACGGTTCCTACGAATCCTTTTGGACAAAGTGCGAATTTTTCGAATCCTGCAGCAAACCAAAACTTGCGTATGACAACTTTCAATGCAAGTGGAAGTGGAACTAATTATAATTTCAAATCTGGAACAGATAAAGAAAATGCAGGTCGTTTCAATGTTTCTAATATTTCATTGGCTTTTCCAGTTGGTGAAAAAGGAAGTTTCGGAGTTGGTTTTCAACCTTACACAGCGTTGGGATATGATATTATGAATACTTCTGAGAAAAATAATATCAAACAAACTGTACAGATGAAAGGTGATGGAGGGTTAAATAGTCTTCATGCTTTTTATTCAAGAAATCTTTCAAAAGGATTTTCTTTAGGTTTGCGTGTTAATTATCTTTTCGGAGAGTTGCAACGTAACGAGATTTTAGCTGTAGATGGAGCAAGTTTAGCTGTAGATTATAGCGATAAATCGAACTATCGTGGTGCTCAATTTACGTTAGGATCTATGTATACGAAGAAAATTGGAAAAAATAACAATTTAAACATTGGTGCTACTTATACATTAGGAACTAAGTTAAGAACAGATGTGACAGATCTTACAACTTCTTACACATATATCGGAACAACACAATCTTCTGTAGATACAATTTCTATTATTAGAATTGATAATGGAAAAACTAAGATTCCACAACAATTTACTTTAGGAGCATCATATTCTAAAGATAATACGTGGTCGTTAGCTGTAGAAGCGAAATATAATAATTGGAAAGATTTCTCTCAACCATTAGAAGGTCAAAATACTACAATGTCTTCTGCAGTAGATTACAAAAACAATGTACGTTTGGCAGTTGGAGGATATTGGATTCCAGATTATAACAGTTACAAAAGTTATTTTAATCGTGTAACGTATCGCGCTGGGATGTATTATCAATCAGCTCAGTATTCTATTCACGGAACAGATATTGATGCTTATGGAGCAACTTTAGGTTTTGGATTTCCAATTGGAAAACAAAATGATGGCTCTATGATGAATATTTCGTTAGAGTACGGACAAAAAGGAAAAACAACAAACAACTTAATCAAAGAAAATTATTTAGGAGTTAAAGTTGGATTTGATATTAACGATATTTGGTTTAGAAAAAGAGTTATTGACTAATTTTGGACAAACAAAAATTGTATAAAAAAGCAAACGAAAAAGTTTTAATTAAACCGAGTATTGTATTTGGTCTGATTAGCGTTTTCGTTTTGCTTTTTTCTTGTAAAAAAGAACTTCCTCCTATCAGTAGAAAGAAGGTAGAATTCCCAACACGCACACTTATCAATGCAAATATTATCAACAAAGATTCTGGAAGAATTTCGGGTAATTTGCGTTCACCATTAATCGAAGAATATACAACCGTAGATTCTCCTTACACGATTTTTAGAAAAGGTTTAAACCTTGACTTTTATCAAAAAGGAAGTGTGAAACCAGGTTATTTTCAGGCAGATTGGGGAAGATTAAGTGATGTAACAGGAATCTACGAATGTAGAGGAAATGTAATTATCGTAAATGAGAAAGGTGATTCGTTGAAAAGCGAGCAATTATTTTGGAATAAGAAAAATAAAACAGTTTATACATCGAAAGAAGTTTACTTAATTAGCAAGGAAGGCGATTCGTTAACAGCGAAAAACGGTTTGCAAGCTACTGACGATTTAGAAACCTATACTTTATTCAATAATCAAGGATTTAAGTATGTTGATGATAATCAAAAATTCTAAAGAGCGTTAAAAAAATTAACAAAAAAGCGCATACTTGTCGCTTCTTCTATTTTATTATTCAATGTATTGTCGTATTTTCGCCACCTATTATAGAAATAACATTAAAATAAAACAATGGCAGTTTTAGGAGAAATTCGTAAAAAAACTTGGCTGATCTTCGTGGTAATCGGAGTTGCAATGTTAGCTTTCGTTGCAGGAGATTTATTCGGAGAGAATTCAAAAATAAAACAATTATTTACTGGAGATCCGTCTGTAGTTGGTACAGTGAACGGAGAACCTATTGGTATTGCAGAATATCAGAGTGCGTACGATCAAACACAAAAGATGTACGAAAATCAAGGTCAAACTGCAACTCCAAATCAAATTGCTCAACAAACTTGGAACAGCTTAGTTAGTCAGAAAGTGTTGAAACAACATGCTGAAAAATTAGGTTTAAAAGTTTCTGATGATGAATTTTGGAGCTATACAGCTCAAAACTTCGGAATGGCATCTGGTGCAGAAGCACAACAACAGATTGCTCAATTAGAAGCAAATGCGGCATCAAGTCCAGAAGCGCAACAACAATATAGAGGTTGGTTGCAAACTGCTGAACAAATAAAGTTACAGATTTTATCTCAAAAATATTTTGGTTATGTAATGGCTGGTACAGCAGTTACAGGTAAAGAAGCGGATATCCAACAAGGATACAATATTTCGAATGCAAACATTCAGTACGCCTTTGTAGATTACGCAACTTTAGCTAAAAAATTAAATGTAAAAGTAACAGACGAAGAAATTTCTGCTTACGAAGCGAAATATCCAAAATTGTTCAAAGCAGAAGGTTTAGTAAAATTAAGTTATACTTATTTCCCTGCTGGAGCTTCGACTGCTGATGACGCTGTTGCTTTAGCAAATATCAAAAAGTATTTGTCGACTCAAATTGTTCATGACGAAGTGAACAATGTTACAGATACAATTGCGGCATTTGGTTCTGCAAAAAGTGATTCGGTTTATGTGACTCAAAATTCTGAGAAACCATTTATTCCAAATTATTTTACAAAAGCAGAATTAGAACAAGCTCAATTAGGACCAGAAGCAACAAACTTCTTGAAAACTGCAACAGTTGGACAAATTGGTGGACCTTTCAAAATTGGAAATACATACCAATTATACAAACTTTCGAAATCGAAAGAAGTAAAAGATTCTGTAAAATCTAGCCATATCTTAGTTTCTTATACAGGAAGCGCTGCTGGAAACGGAGTAAAACGTACAAAAGACGAAGCAAAAAAATTAGCTGAACAAATTTTAGCTGAAGTAAAAGCTAATCCAGCTTCTTTTGGAGAAGTTGCTTCAACAAAATCGGATGATAAATCATCTGCTGTACAAAAAGGAAGCATTGGTTGGGTTGGAAAAAACAATCAATTAGACCAAACTTATAACGGATTTATTTTCTCTAAACCAGTTGGAACTGTTGATTTGGTAGAATCTCAATTCGGATATCACATTATTAAAGTTGATGATGCGAAAAACAAAACAGCTTATCAAGTTGCAAACATTGTAAAAACGATCGAGCCTTCTAAAGCGACAACAGAAAAAGCATTTACAAATGCTAGAACATATGTTCAGAATGTTGAAGGAAAATCATTGAATGATTTCAAAAATACTGCGAAAAAAGGTGGTTATTTAAATAATACAACAGAAGGAATTGAGCGTTATGCTGCAATTGGTCAAGATATTCCAAACGATCAGGACGGAGATATCTTAAAATGGGCTTTTGACAAGAAAACAGATAAAGGAGCAACAAACTTGTTTACATCTTCTACAGGAGATTACATCGTTGTTCATTTAGTTGAAAAATTTGACAAAGGTTTAGCACATCCAAGTGTTGTTCGTCAATATGTAGAGCCAGTTTTGATGCACGAAAAAATTGCTAAATTGGTTGATGAGCAAGTTGCAAACGGTGGATTGAATGCTTTTGCATCTAAATTCGGAGCGAAAAAAGGAAATGCTACGGTTAACTTCTCTAATTCTAATTTAACTGGAATTGGTTTAGAGCCTAAAGTTGTAGGAGCTGCGTTTGGTGTAAAACCAAATCAATCTTCTAAAGCGATTGCAGGAAATGCTGGAGTTTTCTACATTATTCCTTCAAACCAACAAATTCAAAAGAATCAAAAAGGTTCAATGATTTTGGATAATTTAAACCGTCAATTACAAGGACGTTTCCAACAAACATTGTTACAATCATTGATTCAAGCTGCTGATGTGGTTGATAACCGCGATAGAGCTTTACGTTAAGATTTAAAAAATTTCTTATAATAAATAAAACCGCCAGAAGAATTCTTCTGGCGGTTTTTGTTTTATATTTAAGGATAAAATAGCTTTATGATAAACGCAAAATATATTCTATATTTATTTGGATTAATATCATTAATTTCTTGTGAATCATTTATAAGATTTAATGGTAATGTTTATAATTCCGAAAATGAACCTATTTCTGATGCTAAGATAACCGTATTATTGAGAAAAAATGATACTATAAAAAAAGTAGGATTTGAGTTGGATACAATTTTATCAGAAGAAAGAGAAAAATTAAGAAAAAATGGTATTAAAGACGATTTCTATATTAATGCAATGGGAGAATACTATAAACCAAAAGTATTATTTACAGATAAAAATGGCTTCTTCAAAACTAGGACAATATTAATTCCTTGTGGTTTTAAATGTCCTAAAGTGAATTTGATTGTAGAGAAAGAAAAAAATAAAAAAGTTATTCTACTGGATAATAAACTTAAGCGTGACAGTATGAAAATTATTTTAGATGAATAAAATTTTTATAAATGATAAAAGCATCAATTTAAAATTCTTATTCTCGATACAATTTTTAAGCATATTAACAAATTACCATAAAAAAACTCCCAAGCTGTAAAGTTTGGGAGTTTTTGGTTTTATTTAATTTGAGCTTTTATTAAGTCAAACTTTTCTTCTAAAAGTAGTTTGTATAATTCCTTAACTTCATTCCAGCCTTTAGCTTTATACTTAGTACTTATTTTATCAAATGTTATAATTAAATCTAATGATTTTGAAGCCTCTATAACATTTTCAAAATCATCATCAGAAATTACCGAAACCCAAAATACGCTATGTTCATCATCTGTTTCATTAATTTCTATTATAGCTTTCTCAATATCAGAAAATGTAATATTATCTTTATTATAGCCTTCTAAGTATTGGATGTAGTTTTCGATCATACAAATTAGTTTTTACTTATCAAACCCATTCGGATATTCGCCTTTTACAAGCTCTATTTTCGCTTCTACAGCTTTTTGTAAATCTTCTTGATATTTGATTAATCTTTCTTGCAAAGTAGGATTAGTCGCACCTAAAATACGCGCTGCCAAAATTCCTGCATTCTTCGCCGCATTCACAGCAACAGTCGCAACCGGAATCCCATTTGGCATTTGCAAAATAGATAAAATAGAATCCCAACCATCAATCGAATTTGACGATTTAATTGGAACACCAACCACAGGAAGCGGCGTAATAGACGCAACCATTCCTGGTAAATGTGCAGCGCCACCAGCACCAGCTATAAT
This sequence comes from Empedobacter sp. UBA5987, assembly GCF_002429865.1. Classification (NCBI taxonomy): domain Bacteria; kingdom Pseudomonadati; phylum Bacteroidota; class Flavobacteriia; order Flavobacteriales; family Weeksellaceae; genus Empedobacter; species Empedobacter sp. UBA5987. Next base: position 99,555 of record NZ_DJBB01000031.1, on the reverse strand, counting down.
GACATTTATTCCACGTTCGTGTGCTGTTTTTGCATAATCAAACATACGTTGTGGCGTACGATGTGCCGAAACAATTGTTAATTCGAAAGGGATATTTAATTCTGTTAATAGATCAGCAGCTTGTTTCATGATAGGCAAATCGCTATCACTTCCCATTATAATTCCTACCATAGTTGTTACTTTTTTGCTACGACTTTCACCGTTGCATTAACTTGTTTTATGTTTTGTTTTAATTGTTCTAAATCATCATTCACCAATGTCACATGCCCCATTTTTCGACCTGGTTTTGTGATAGTTTTTGCGTACCAATGCAAAAATGTTCCTGGAATCGTCAATAATTCTTCAATATTTTCGATTTCTGCTTGTCCAGTTTGTCCTTCAGCTCCAATCAAATTGACCATTGCAGAAGTTGTAAACAATTTTGTAGAGCCAAGTGGCAATTGCATTAAGGTTCTTAACATTTGATCAAATTGTGATGAATAAGCTGCTTCAATTGTTGAATGTCCAGAATTGTGAACACGAGAAGCGGTTTCGTTTACCCAAATCGATTGATCTTTGTTCAAGAATAATTCAACTGCGAAAACTCCTGGAGATTTCAATGCTTTTACAACATCACTCGCAATTTGTTCAGCTCGATCAGTGATTTCTTTCGGAAGTGTAGAAGGCATCAATAAATAATCTAACAAATTATATTCTTCGTTGATGACAAATTCTACCGTTGGATAAGTGACAATATTTCCTAAATGATCGGCAACCGTAACAACCGCAATTTCACGATCTAAATCGGCTGGCGTTTCGAAAATTGAAGGAGCTTGAAGCATTTTGTCTAAATCAACTTCAGATTTTAGGAACTGAACACCTTTTCCATCATAACCATCTTTTCGAGATTTTTGAAAAATCGGATAATTGATATCTTGTTTCGATTTTAAATCTTTCCAATCATCTAATCCAAAATAAGGCGCAGTCGGAATATTATTTTTGACATAAAATTCTTTCTGAACTCCTTTGTCTTGAATAATCGCTAAAGCTTCAGGATCTGGAACAACGCGTTTTCCAATTGATTTTAGATAACGTAACGCCTCAACATTTACATGCTCAATTTCTATTCCGATAGCATCTAAACCTTTTCCAAATGCAACAACCGTTTCATAATCTTTGAAATCGCCTTGTACAAAATGATGTGCATGTGGTGCGCAAGGTGCATCAGCAGCTGGATCTAAAATACTAATCTCGCAAGGATATTGCAATGCATTTTGCAAAAACATATATCCCAATTGTCCTCCTCCTAAAATTCCGATTTTTATCATATTGCGAAGTTAATGAATAATATAATTTCTATTTTTACGAGAATTAAAAAAGTATTGACGAGATGTTAACAAAATGGAGTAGAATTTTATTTTTTGTATTTGCTGGAATTTATTTAACGAGCAAGAGTTTTTATCAATATTTTGTATTCGATATGTTGGTGCAATATTCTATTTATGCGCTGATTATTGCTTTTTTCTTGTGTTTGATTTACAATTATTCAATTCGAAAAGAAGAAAAGAAAAATATTTTATGGTTGATTCCTTTGGTTGCGATTCCAATTATTACGTACAAAAACTTAGGAAATTTCTATTTTGGAGAAAATGCGAAAGGAGAAAAATCTAATTTTAAAATTACATCAATCAATATTTTTTCTCAGAATGAAGAATTTCAACATCTAAAAGATTATTTGACTAAAGATAAAAGTGATGTAATTGTTTTACAAGAATTAACGCCAGCTTGGCAAAAACATGTAGAGTTTATCCGAAAAGAATATCCATATTATAAAGAAGAAGTAAGAAGTAACAATTTTGGAATTGCGATTTATTCTAAAATTCCATTCTCTAAAGTGTCTACAAAAAATTATATTGATGAGATGCATCCGTCTATTTTAGCGGAAATTATTGTAGACGCTAAACCATTAAGTATTTTGGCAACGCATCCTGTTCCGCCTTTACCAAATCAGGCTCGTTTTGAAAGACGAAATAAACAATACGAATTGATGAAGCAAGAAATTGATGCTTTACCGAATGAAAATATCATTTTAGTTGGCGATTTGAATTCAACAGTTTATTCTCCGAACTTCAAATTGGTGCAATCGGATAAAATGAAAGATGCTCGTTCTGGTTTTGGATTGAATAATTCTTGGAATGCTTTTATTCCAATTTTCCGCACAAATATTGACCAATGTTGGGTTTCGAAGAAAATAAAAGTGACCAATTTTTATCGTGGAGATGATATAAAATCAGATCATTTTCCGATTGTTGCAGAACTGAAAATAGATTAAGAATTTGGGTTAATTTTTAAATTTCAAAAAAAAGATTACCTTTGAAGTTCAATCGAAAGGGGTGCTTCTTTACAAGAGGCTGAGATTATACCCAAAGAACCTGGGCAGGTAATGCTGCTAAGGGAACTGGTACTTCACCAAATTACATTCGCGCGTAAATTATAAAAGTGTAAGATGGCTCCTTTCATAATATTTTTTAAAATTAATTATGAAAAGGTCGATTTTTTTATTGTCATTATTTGGTGCATCTATTCTTTATGCACAAGAAAAAGATTCTATTCAAAAAGAAGAAATTCAATTAGGAGAAGTTTCAATTGTCGAAAAACTTCCGATTACAGTTGAAAAGGTAACTGATAAAATGTTACAAAAGAAGAATTTGGGACAAGATATTCCAACTTTGTTAAATTCTGCTACGTCTGTTTCTATAACTTCTGATACAGGAACAGGAATTGGTTATTCGTCTATCAAAATTCGTGGACTTAATGAACAATCAATCAACGTTACATTAAATGGAATTCCGCTTAATAATCCTGAGTCTCAAGGTGTTTTTTGGGTGAATATGCCAGACTTGGCTTCATCTACAAGCTCTATGATAATTCAGAGAGGAGTTGGAACTTCATCAAACGGGATGGCTTCTTTCGGAGCAAGTGTTAATATCGAATCTCAAAATCCGTCTACCGTTCCTTTTGCAGAAGCAAATGTTTCTTTCGGAAATTATAAAACGCAAAAATATACAGTTCAGGCTGGTACGGGAAAAATACTAAATAATAAGTTGAGTATTGATGGACGTTTTTCTAAGATAAATTCGGATGGATATGTAGACAGATCTTGGTCAGATTTAATCTCTTATGATTTTACTGCCTTATATGAATTGAATGAAAAAACAAAGTTTAGATTTCAGAATATGTTTGGAAAAGAACAAACGTATCAGGCATGGAGTGGTGTAGATGCTGAAACTTTAAAAAAAGATAGAACATATAATTTTGAAGGAGAAATTTTAGACGAAAATGGAAAAGTTGAAGGTTTTTATAAAAATCACACCGATAATTACCGTCAAAATCATTATTTTCTTTCGTGGTTACAAGATTTTGGGAATAATTGGAAATCAAATTTAACACTTCATTACACAAAAGGTAAAGGTTATTACGAGAGCTATAAAAATAATCGCAGTTTGAAACGTTATAAATTGGATTATTTAACTTCAGAAAAAAGAAATTTAATTAATCGTGAATATCTTGATAATGATTTTTATGGTTTTAATCTTGAAGTTGAAAATCAAAAATTAAACGATTTTAAAGTATTTTTCGGATTATCTGCAAACGAATATGATGGCGATCATTATGGAAATGTCTTATGGGTAAAAGGCACAGATTTTAAGGATAAAGATTTCAAATATTACAACAATCGTTCTGTGAAAAAGCAATTGGCTGCTTATGCAAAAGTATTGTATCAATTGAATAAATTTGAATTGTTTGGTGATTTGCAATACCGTTATGTTGAATATGATGCGAAATATTTGCCAAATGGGAAAAATGATGAGGAAGATTTCAGACCATTTTCGGATACATTCAATTTTGTGAATCCAAAAGCTGGAATAAATTTTAAAATCAATTCTTCAAATGTATTGTATGCTTCGTACGGAATTTCTCAACGTGAACCTTTGCGTATTGATTATGCAGGTTTGAATGATAAAGATAAAAAACCAAAAGCCGAATTTTTACAAGATTACGAATTGGGTTACAGAAAAAGTGGTCGTCTTGCTTTGAGTGCGAATTTGTATTATATGGATTACCGTGATCAATTGGTGCCAACTGGAGAATTGAATGATGTAGGAAGTCGAAAAAGAATTAATTCAGGAAAAAGTTTTAGACGAGGAGTCGAATTTGATGCAAATTATAAGATTATTCCAAATCGTTTGAATGTTTTTGGAAATATTACGTTTAGCGAAAACAAACATAATAATTACAAAGAGGAAGTTTGGGATGTTGATGGAAGCTCTTCTGTAAAAGAATACGGAAAAACAAAAATTTCGATGTCACCTGATGTGATTTCTGCTTTTGGTTTTGAAGTTATTCCTTTCAAAAATGTGTTGATTAATTTGACGAATAAATATATTGGTGAACAATATTTATCAAATACAGAACCAGTAGATGGAAAATTAGATAGTTATTTGGTTTCGGATCTTTTGATTCGATATTCGCCAAAAGTAAAAGGAATTAAAAACCTTGAATTTTCATTCTTGATTAATAATTTATTTGATGTAGAATATGAATCAAACGGTTATTATTACGGAAAAGCATTTTATTTTCCACAAGCTGGAATTAATGTTTTGGGTGGAGTTGGAATTCGTTTGTAGTAGTTTTCTTTTAATAGTTATTGTTTTTTTTAGATAATAATTATATTTTTCTTAATTAACAATGTAAATTTAAATAATATGAAAAAATTATTGTCTTTTAACAATAGGAGCTTTATCATTGAACTTCTTTAGTTGTAAAGATGATGATGACTCAAGAAAATCTTTAGATGATAAAATTGTCGGAATCTGCAAACTTGAAAAAACAGTTTATCAGGAGACAGGTACACCAGATGAAGTAGAATATCCTGATGATTGTGCTAAAAAGTCTACAACAACTTTTAATAAACACAATACTTATAAAAGTGATGAGTATTATACCGATTATCAAACTGATAAATGTATCAATGAGGTTTATGGAGGTATATATAAAATAGAAAAAGGAAACTTACACATAATAGATGACGAAACTATTTTTAAAATTCAAGAAATTTCATCTAATAAAATGGTTTTACTTCTTGAAGAAGATGTAGATTTAGATGAGAAAGTTGATTCTAAAGTTATTGTTACTTTTATAAAATAAAAAAGCTCAATAATTTAACACTACCCCCAAAAAGTTAGAAACAATTTGGGGGTATTTTTATAAAAAGAAGAGTAAAATATGATTTTGCATTTAAATTAAATATCTAAAGAAGGAGATAAAACAATATATTTACTAACCCGTTGTGCATTTTAAATAATTTTGGTTTTTAGCTTATTAATATTTCGATTAAAGTATGTTTTATTAATGTACTGAACCACAGTAAGTGCAGTAATTTTAGCTAGAATTCTGGTTTTAAACCCTTCAAAAGTCTTTGCATAATTTCGTCTAATCATAAACTGATCGCATAGTTGAGAAAATAAAGTTTCAATTCTTTTTCGATACTTTTTGAATGGATAAAACAGAGGTTTATACTCTTTTTGATTGGATCTTTTCGGTGTTTCTAATCGAATATTAGCTTCATTAAATAAGTCAATTTGAATTGTTTGCGACAAATAGCCTCTGTCACCAAGTAGCACACAATCTGATAGTTGAGATTTTATATCTTTCAAAAAATGAATATCATGAACAGATGCGGGACTGATATCAATACTCTGGAAAACACCATTTAAAGAACAAACAGCATGAAGTTTATAGCCATAAAAAGACATTTGCTGAGAAGCACAAAAACCTCTATTTGGTGCGCTATACTGATGTTCTTTGCAAATTTTAGAGCGATTAATTCTTGCTATTTTACACACCTCCAACGGCATACTATCAACAATAAAACAATTTTCAAATTCATTAAATTCTTTCGCTAATTTAAGTCGAATACTATTAATTTGCTCTGATAATCTACGTTTTCTACGATTGTAAATACTACGCTCAATTTTACAACTTAGCGCTTTAGGAAGATTTCGAAATAAATGATTTTCACTATCAATACCCATAAATTCAGCTGTTAAAACAAGACTTATGAGTTCTAAATCAAAAAGTTTAGGTCTTCTACGTTGATAAATTAAAAGTGTATCTGTTGATATTTTTCGTAGAACTTCCAATATTCTTTCGTAATTTGCAAGTAAGTTGTTCATTGTAAATGTTTTGTAGTTAAAGCAATTTACTGATTTTCAATCAAATGAACAACTTTATTATTTAGTAATCAAAATGCACAACGGGTTTTACTATTAAAGGACAAAGGAACAATTTTCCATGACGCAAGTCAAGGATTTATAGTATTAGGAGAATTCGAGTTTTCTAAAAATGTTACCTTTTCTCATGATAAACTGGGTTTTAATAAGTTTTTAAGATGGGTGAATACTCAATAATTAAGAAAGCTGAATTAGTATTTCTTAAGGAAATTACGGGAGCTTATTCTAAAAGAGTAATAAACAACTAATTCCTTAATTAAATAAACAAATTACTCATTGTAAATTAAGAATAGAAAAACTTATAAATCGGATGAATATCTGAATAATAAAGTTCAAAACTACTAACCATTAAAGGTACTGGATTAATGACTATCGGAACGATGCTTACTGAAACGATGTGTTTTAAATGTTTAAAAAAATAAAGCAATTTTCGAGTTTTGTAGATTATAATTTTATGAGAAGAGAATTAGGAACATCAGTAAAAGAGCAAACAAAAATATCTAAAAAAAGGCAACAGATATATCCGTAATACCATATATTTTCCATTTATGGTAGCTTGTAGATTTAACCCAATAATGAAGGAAGTTTATACCAAAATAAATGAGAAAAATACATCAAAAATGATAGGCCAAGTCAGCAAAAACTGTTAGTTTGAATTTATATTTAATGGGAATTATACAATTTTTGATACAGATTATAATAAAATAACCTCAGTAAAAACTGAGGCTACACAAGATTCTTTAACAAAGTAAAACTCCTTTAATTTTTGTAAAGATAAAATTTTGGTCTAAAATAGTTCTTTATTTAAATAGTACCTTTTCTATTGTGTTAAAACATGAAAAGCTTCTTCCAAGTTTTTATATTGTCCTTTAAATTCTTCTATCGACTGATCTGCAACAATTTTTCCTTTATTCAAGAGGATTACACGTGAACAAAGCGCTTCCACTTCTTGCATAATATGAGTAGAGAGAATGACTGTTTTTTCTTTTCCAATTTCTTTAATTACTTCTCTAATTTCAATAATTTGATTTGGATCCAAACCATTTGTAGGCTCATCTAAAATCAAAATTTCTGGACTCGAAATAATCGCTTGCGCCAATCCAACACGTTGTTTATAGCCTTTTGATAATTGATGAATTTTCTTATGTTTTTCTGGTGATAAACCTACTTTTTCAATGACTTCATCAATTTTTGATTTAGGCACATTTCTAATATTTGTTACAAATTCCAAATACTCTCTTACATACATATCCATGTACAATGGATTATTTTCTTGCAAAAATCCAATCAATTTTTTCGATTCAATTGGTTGCGTCGAAACATTAAAATCATTCACAGAAATTTCACCAGAATCTGCATTTATTGCATTGGTAATACTTTTCATCAAAGTAGATTTTCCTGCTCCATTTGGTCCAAGTAAACCAACAACTTCGCCATTATTTATAAAAAACGAAACTTTGTCTAAAGCCACCTGTTCACCGTATTTTTTTACTAAATCTGTAATGATTATTCCCATTTGATGAAAAATTTTCGATAAAATTAGCAAAAAAGATTTTGATAACTGATAAATTATTTTTTAGATTTGTAGAACAATTAGAAAAACGAAATGGCAACATTCAATTATTTTAACGCATTCTTTTTTTACTTTTTTGGATATTATCCAGGAGAGCAGGGACTGCGTTGTCAAAATTGATTGTTAACATTCATAATAAGATAATATAAAGTCCCGCAATTTGTGGGACTTTTTTTGTGGAAAAAAATGAAAGAAAGAGTTGCAATACAAGGTTACATTGGTTCATATCATCACGAAGCTGCCAATAATTATTTAGGAAATGACATCGAAATTGTAGAATGCGACACATTCAAAACTTTAGCAAAGTCACTTGCAAAGGGAAAAGTTGACAAAGCAATCATGGCAATTGAAAACACAATTGCTGGAGCAATTTTACCAAACTATGCGTTGCTAACGAAATACAATCTGAAAGTTGTTGGAGAAATTTATTTATCAATCCAACATCAATTGATGGTCAAAAAAGGAAAAACTTTAGACGATGTAAAAGAAGTTCGTTCGCACCAAATGGCATTGTTACAATGTGATAAGTTCCTTGAAAAACATCCAACATGGCGAGTTGTAAATGATATCGACACCGCATTAACAGCCAAAGATATTGTAGAACAAGATTTGAATGATGTTGCAGCAATTGCGTCGAGAAAAGCGGCAGAAGTATATGAATTAGACATTTTAGCTTCGAGTATTCAGACGTTTCAAGATAATTTTACTCGCTTTTTTGTATTGCAACGCGAGCATAACGATTACGAAGATTTCAACAAAGTTTCGATGCGTTTTTCTGTTCCACACCAGTCTGGTGCTTTGGTTGACGTGTTAAATCAAATTGCAGAATGTGGAATAAATATGGACAAAATACAATCTGTTCCGATTATTGAAAAACCTTGGGAATACTCTTTCCACATTGATATTACGTTCGAGCAAAAAGAACAATATTATGAATTGCTTGGAAAAATTGCACGAAAATTAACGGATTTAGAAATATTAGGCGAATATAAACTGGGGAAAAAATGATAGCAGAAGCCCAACGATTACAAAGTGTTCAAGAATACTATTTCTCGAAAAAATTACAAGAAATAGCGAACATGAAAACCGATATTCCAATCATTTCATTAGGAATTGGAAGTCCAGATTTACAACCTCATCTAGATGTGATTGAGGAATTAATCAAAAGTTCACGAAACGGAATTAATGGCTATCAAAGTTATCGTGGAGTTCCAGAAATGCGCGAAGCTATGGCAAGTTTTTACAAAAACAAATTTGATGTAGACGCCAATCCTTCAACTGAAATTTTACCATTAATGGGATCTAAAGAAGGAATTATGCACATTTCGATGGCATTTTTGAATGAAGGTGATAAAGTTTTAATTCCAAATCCTGGCTATCCAACCTATTCATCGGTTACAGAATTAGTTCAAGCAGAACCGTTGTTTTACGATTTGAAAAATGAAAATGATTGGCTTCCAGATTTTGATCAATTAGAAAAATTAGCTGAGCAAAAACCAAAAATTATGTGGCTTAATTATCCACATATGCCGACAGGAGCTAAAGCTCCAAAAGACGTTCTTAGAAAATTAGTAGAGTTTGCAACTCGTCACAATATTTTAATCATTAATGATAATCCTTATAGTTTTATTTTGAACGATGAGCCGACAAGTATTTTAGAAATAGATGGTGCAAAAGATGTTTGCATTGAATTGAATTCATTAAGCAAAACCTTTAATATTGCAGGTTGGCGAGTAGGAATGGTGATTGGAAAAGAAAGTTTTATCAATTCTATTCTAAAAGTGAAATCAAATATGGATTCGGGAATGAATTTTGCGATACAAAAAGCCGCGACAAAAGCTCTTTTAGTTGATGATTCTTGGTACGATGAGTTGACAAAAGTTTATGCAGAAAGACGAAAAATTATTTGGGAAATCGCTGATATCTTAAATGTAAAATATAATCCCAATGCAGCAGGAATGTTTATTTGGGCTAAACTTCCGGAAGGAAAAGATGATAAAGAATTTATTGATGACATTTTATACGATAAAAAAGTATTTATCACGCCAGGAAGTATTTTCGGAAGTAATGGTGAAGGATTTATAAGATTTTCACTTTGCGCACCTGTTGAGAAGTTGATTGAAGTAAAGAAAAGATTAGAAGCATGAAAACAATTTCAGTAATCGGTTTAGGATTAATCGGAGGTTCGTTTGCTTTAGCACTAAAAAAAGTTGGTGTTGCCGAAAAAATAATCGGTGTTGATCAAAATATTGAACATCAAATTCAAGCTTTAGAATTAGGAATTGTGGATGAAATCGCTCCTTTGAATGAAGCACTTTCTCAATCAGATTTAGTAGTGATTGCGGTTCCAATTAATTCAATTCAAAAAGTTTTACCAGAGATTTTAGATCAAATTAATGATAAAACAATTGTAATGGATATGGGATCAACAAAAGCTGGAATTTGTAAAAAAGTTTTAAGTCATCCCAAAAGAAAACAATTTGTTGCCACACACCCAATCGCAGGAACGGAAAATTCTGGACCAAAAGCTGCTTTTCCTGAGTTGTTTTTAAACAAAGTTGCGATTTTGTGTGATATTGAAGAAAGCGAAAAAGAAGCAGTAAAAAAAGTAAGAAAAATTTATCAATCGCTCTGGATGAATGTTAAAACAATGACTTCGGAAGCGCATGATGCGCACATTGCGTACGTTTCTCATCTTTCGCACATTACTTCTTTCGCCTTAGGACAAACAGTTTTGGAAGAAGAAAAGAATGAAGATGCAATTTTTGACATGGCTGGATCTGGTTTCGAATCTACGGTTCGTTTAGCAAAAAGTTCTCCTGATATGTGGACACCAATTTTGATTCAGAATCGAGAAAATTTACTCAATGCTATTGATGCTTATCAAACACAAATTTCGAAAATCAGAAAAATGATCGAAGAAAAAGACGCCGAAGATATTCATCAATATTTAAAAAACACAAACGACATACGTCGAATATTAAATAAATAAAGTCATTCTGAACTTGTTTCAGAATCAAATCAAAAATAAAAGTTGAACTAAATTAAGTTTGACAAGAAAATAGAAATAATTACTCTCAAATAAAATAAATATTAAATCTTAAATTTGTAAATGTTATGGAAAACAATAACTGGATAAAAGAATACGATAAACCAATGATTATCGCTGGACCTTGTAGTGCAGAAAGTGAAAAACAAATGATGACAATCGCTGAAGATTTGGACAAAGATTATGTGCAAGTTTTCCGTGCGGGAATTTGGAAGCCTCGTACTAAACCAAACTGTTTCGAAGGAGTTGGTGCAATCGGATTAAACTGGTTGAAAAAAGTAAAAGACGAATTCGGAATGAAAATCGCAACTGAAATCGCCAATGCAAATCACGCAAAATTAGCGTTAGAATATGATGTTGACGTTTTATGGATTGGTGCTCGTTCTACGGTAAACCCTTTTACAGTACAAGAAATTGCTGAAGCTTTACGTGATACAGATAAAACAGTTTTGGTTAAAAATCCTGTAAATCCAGATTTAGATTTATGGATTGGTGCTTTGGAGCGTTTAGAAGGTCAAGGAATCAAAAACTTAGGTGCTATTCACCGTGGTTTTTCAACGTACAAAAAGACAAAATACCGTAACAATCCACAATGGCAAATTGCGTTAGATTTCAAAAACAAATTACCAAACGTGCCAATTATTTGTGACCCATCACACATTTGCGGAAACAGAACAGGATTATTTGATGTTGCACAGCAAGCCTTCAACTTTGAATACAATGGATTGATGATCGAAACGCACAATAATCCTGATGAAGCTTGGTCTGATGCAGCTCAACAAGTAACACCAGCTCGTTTATTAGAAATCTTAAAAGATTTAGAAATTCGTGTTTCTGATGATCCAGATGCAATTTACAAAACTGGAATTCAGAATTTACGTCATCAAATTGATGAATTAGATAACTCTATTTTAGATGCAATTGCTCAACGTATGAAAGTTGCAAACTCTATCGGAGAATTGAAAAAAGAACATAATGTGGCAGTTTTTCAGCCAGATCGTTGGAAACAAATCAAAGATAATTCTGTAAAAGCAGGAGTTTCTTTAGGTTTATCTGAAGATTTTGTTGACAAATTATTGCAAGCAATTCACCAAGAATCTGTTGCGCAACAAAACCAAATTATGGTTAAAAAAGAAGAAAAAATTTAAACAATATTGAAAGGAATTGTCATAAAATCTACTGGTAGTTGGTATCATCTTTTAACCGAAGATGGTACAACCTATCAGGCAAGAATTAGGGGAAAATTTAGAATAGCCAATATCAAACATACTAATCCAATTGCTGTTGGAGATGAGGTTGAGTTTGAGATTGACAAAGATGATATTGCAGTCGTTACAAAAATTCATGATCGCAAAAATTACATCATACGAAAATCTGTTAATCTATCCAAAAAAACGCATATTATTGCCTCTAACATTGATGTTGCTTTTTTGGTTGTAACGCTTTCTAATCCCAAAACTTCGTTTGGTTTTATTGACCGTTTTTTGATTACTGCCGAAGCTTATCATATTCCTGTTGTAATTTTATTCAACAAAATGGATTCGTACACAGAAAATGAAATGGCTGAGTTAGAAATTTATAAATCAATTTACAATTCTATCGGTTACGAAAGTCTAGATATTTCGGCTGAAACTGGTCTAAATTTAGATCTTGTAAAAGATCGAATGAAAGATAAAGTAAGTTTGGTTTCGGGACATTCTGGCGTTGGAAAATCAACGTTGTTGAATACTTTAAATCCTGATTTAAACTTAAAAACGCACGAAGTTTCTGATTTTAATAGCAAAGGACAACATACCACAACTTTTGCACAGATGTACGAATGGCCTTTTGGAGGTTTTATTATCGATACGCCTGGAATTAAAGAATTTGGTTTGGTTCATATCGACAAAACCGAATTACAAGGTTATTTTCCTGAAATTTTAGAACTGAAACACAATTGTAAATTTGATAATTGTATTCACGTTAACGAGCCAAAATGTGCTGTACGTTATGCAGTAGAAATTGGTGAAATCGCAGTTTCTCGCTACGAAAATTATCTCACTTTTTTAGAAGAAGATATTTATACCGAAAAATAATAAAAAAGCCGTTTCTTATGAAATGGCTTTTTTATTTTCTCAAATTACGGTTTCACGTAAAAATAATTCAATTTCTCATTTTATTTTTGTTAAAATTAATTGAATGAGCAATTTATCCGTAAAAATCGCTTTAGATTTTGAGGAATGTACAAAGGAACAAAAAGAAAGATTTTTATTGCATTTAGAAGATTTAAATTGGAAACCATTAAATCCAAATAAATTGTGGATTGCTGAATTTGATAATTCTGAAAATAAAGAAAACAGAATAAAAAATATAGAACAAGAAATCATCAATGCAAAAAAAATGTCAAAGCTCTATGAGTTATATTATGCGATAATTGCAGATGAGGAAATCTATTTTAACCAACTAACTTAAACCTATAGCGATTGCTTTCTAAACTTAAATTACAACAAACGTTATAACACATTTAAAAGATGAGTTGTAACGTTTTTTTATTTGTTAATAATTTCTTAAATTCAAATCGATTTTAAATCAATAAAACTAGAATTATGCGAGTGATTTTACAGCGTGTGCAACATGCTTCTGTAATGGTAGATGGAGAAATAACAGGAAAAATTGAAAGCGGAATTTTGGCCTTGGTTGGTTTTGAACCTGATGATACGAAGGAAGATTTTGAATGGATTTCGAAAAAAATAATTAAACTCCGAATTTTCAATGATGAAAATGATGTGATGAATTTGGATGTACAGCAAACAAATGGAGATATTTTGGTTGTGTCTCAATTTACGTTGCATGCGTCTACGAAAAAAGGAAATCGTCCGTCATATATCAAAGCGTCAAAACCGGACATAGCAAACGTACAATATGAAACATTTTTGAACGTTTTAGAATCAAATTTCAAACCTGTACAAAGAGGAATTTTTGGTGCAGATATGAAAGTCGAATTGTTGAATGATGGTCCTGTAACCATTTTTATCGATTCAAAAAATAAAGAATAACTTGATTAATAGATATTGAATGAAACAAACTCTACTTTTTTTAACTTTTTTGATTAGTTCATTTTCTTTTGCGCAAAACTATGCAGTCGATCAAATTCCAGCCGATTTGATAAAAGATGCTTATGCTGTTGTACGAAAAAATGAAGAAAAAATAGAACTTCTAAAAGTTGATGAATTAAAATATACGGAAGACGTTGTCGTAACAGTTTTGAGTAAAGCAGGCGATAATTATGTTGGTGCGCAAGCGAATTATGATGCAAATACAAAAATTGACTTATTCGAGGCAACTTTGTATGATGCAAATGGAAAAGAAATTAAAAAATTCAAGACCAAAGATTTTGGTGACCAAAGTTATGTAACAGGTGGACAAATGTACACGGATGATCGCATCAAATATTTAAATTATACTCCAACAAATTATCCTTACACGATACATTATAAAATTGTTACAACGAACAAAAATACACTTTGGATTCCGCGTTGGTCACCTATACGAGCAGCAAATTTATCAATCGAAAAATCGTCTTATCAATTTGTCAATAAAACATCTTCAACCATTCGATTGAAAGAAGATAATTTTAAAGGTTTTGACATTGCAAAAACAGGAAATAACAATAATTTGAGCTATTCATTAAACAATGTTTTGGCATTTAATGAAGAAGATCAAATGGTTGGAAGTCAAAAAATATTTCCTCGCGCTATTTTAGCTTCAAATCAAATCAATATCGATGGTGTTAAAGGAAATTTTGACAATTGGAATGATTACGGAAAATGGACTTTTGATAATTTAATTCGTACAAAATTAGATTTTACTCCATCTCAAAAATTAACTTTTCAAAATATGGTCAAAGATGCAAAATCGGACGAAGAAAAAGTTCAGATTTTGTACAAACATTTGCAAAATAAAGTTCGATATATTGGCGTACAACTGGGAATTGGAGGACTTTCGCCTTTTCCAAATTCTTATGTTGAGAGCAAAAGTTATGGCGATTGCAAAGCCTTATCTAATTATATGATTGGAATGTTAGATGCAGTGAATATCAAATCGTATCACACCATATTATTTGCTGGAAATCCAATTGATATTGATGAACAAATGATGTATCAACAAGGAAATCACATGATTGTTTATATACCTCTAAATGGAAAAGATATTTGGTTAGAAGCAACAAGTCAAACAGCTCCTTATAATTATTTAGGTGATTTTGCAGGAAATAGAAAAGTATTAATTGTTGATGAAAAAGGCGGAAAAATTATTCCTTCGCAACAATTCAAAACAGAAGATAATCAATTATTCGTCAATGGAAATGCAACACTTTTAGCAGATGGAACATTAAATTTTGATTTTTCTGAAACTTCCAAAGGTTTGATTTATGAGAATTTTGCAAGATTTAATCAATTAAGCGAAAAAGATCTTGATGTTCGTTTAAAAAATCGATTTTCTTACTTACAAGGAATATCATTCAAAAAGAAAGAATTTAATAATGATTGGAAAAATGCTGTTTTTACTTCAAATTTCGAGTTTTCAGCACCAAATTATGCTAAAATTCAAGGAAATAACATCATTCTGAATATTATTCCAGTGAATAAAGAAGAGACTTCTGTCAAAAAAATGAAAGATAGAAAGTTTGATTTCAACATCGAGACAGGATATGTTGACGAAGTTTCGTATACATTGACACTTCCTTCTGGTTATAAATTACCACAAAAATTTGATGCTATAACCGTGAAATCTGCTTTTGGAGAATATCAATTAGAAATCAATCCGAAAGAAAATAATGCATTCGAAATAAAACGTATTTACAAACAATTTTCTGGAACTTTTTCGAAAGAAAAATACAACGAATATGTAGAATTTAGAAGACAAATTTCGGGTTACGACAACACAAAACTACTTTTAGAAAAATTATAACACTAATATGAAAACAATATTTACGATTGTTGCGACAGTTGCAACTGTTTCGAGTTTTGCACAAGATGTAAAATTTGGAAAACTATCTAAACAAGATTTCGAGAAAACAAAAAGTACAATTCAAGCTGATGCTCCAGCAGAAGTTTTATATGCTGACGGAAATTATAAAGTTAGTTTTAATACCAATCAAGGCGGTGTTGAGCAAACAAAAAAAGTTTTTTATAGAGTAATTGTATTTGATAAAGATAAAACACCAGATGATGTTTTGAAAGTTGAAATTCCTCTTTACAAAAGTTCAGGATCGGATCAAGATAAATTAATTTCATTAAAAGCGGTTACTTATAACCTTGAAAACGGAAAAATTGTTGAACAAAAAGTCGAGAAAAAAGATATTTTTTTAGATAAAGTTCATCGTTTTATGGATAAACAAACGTTTACTTTTCCAAATGTAAAAAATGGATCAATCTTAGAATATACGTACGAAATTATTTCTCCATTTTATGGAAGTACGGATACCTGGTATTTTCAACAATCAATTCCTGTAGTTGCGAGTAATTTGACGATGCAAAATCAAGAACATTTTAATTATCAACAAGATTTGAGAGGTGCATTTGCTCCAAAATTAACAAAAAATTCTAAAGATGATACTTTTTCAACTACTTCTTTTGGAAACAGAGGTGTTTCATCTTTTGGGGGAAATATGGGAAATCAAGGCGCGACATCAAGTAACCACAAATTAAAAATTGACACGCAAACCTATTCATTAACTAATTTACCTTCTTATTCTCGCGAAGCTTATGTGCTTAATCCAAGAAATATGCTAGCAAGTATTCAGTTTGAGTTGGCTTCTTTTGTTGCTCCTGGTAGAACTTCAGAAAATTTTTCTACAACATGGGAACGTATTGGTAAAGATTTGATGGATCATGAAGAGTTTGGTCGACAATTAAATGGGAATAATTTTTTAGATGAAACTGTAAACGCTACAATTGTTGGAAAATCTACAAATATTGAAAAAGCTCAAGCAATTTACAATTATGTAAAAAACAACATGGCTTGGAATGATTATTTAGGTCAATATACAGATAAAGGAATCCGAAAAGCATTTAACGAAAAATCTGGAAATTCAGCGGATATCAATCTTATGTTAACAGCTATGTTGCGTAAAGCCGGATTAGACGCAAATCCAATTGTTTTGAGTACGTTGCAAAATGGTTTAATCAATTATTCGTTTCCTTCACGTAGCAAATTGAATTATGTAATTGTTGGAGCAACAATAGATAATGAATTTTATTTAATGGATGCAACTGATAAAAATGCTCAAATTAATTTATTACCAATTCGAGCAATTAACGATCGTGGATTTATGGTAAATGACAAAGGAATAAAAGAAGTTCCTCTTCGTAATTCGGTTATGACCAATGATAAAATATCAATTACGGCAGATTTAAAAGCAGACGGAACATTAACTGGAATTTTTTCGAATGTTCGCGATAATTATTTTTATATGTTTGATAAAAGTGAAATCGCAGATGATCCAAAAGCGTTCGAAAAAGAATTTGTAGAAGATTATAATTTTGAAATTTCAGAATTTAAAACACAAGATAACAAACAAAATGTAATTCGTCATCAATTCAAATTTGATGATGTAAAAGTAGATGTGGCTGGAAATAAAATATTATTCAATCCATTTTTATTTGTTGCGAATACAAAACATAATTTAAATCTAGATCAACGTAATTACAATATTGAGTTTGGTGCACCAACTACGAATACAAATACAGTTAAAATTAAAATTCCAGAAGGTTACAAAGTCGAATCTTTACCAACTGAAAAGCAATTTACAATGCCCGATCAAGCTGGTGGATATGCATATAAAGTAATTGAAAAAGATGGTTTTATTATCGCTCAAGCCCAAAAAGTTATTCCATACAGTATTTTACCTGCACAATACTATAAACCATTGAAAGAATTTTTAACAAATATTATTAATGCAGAAAGTCAGCAAGTGATTTTGGTAAAACAATAAAAAATATTCTAAACATCGAATAAAGCCAACTCCAAATACGAGTTGGCTTTTTATTTTTGTACCTTTAACTTTTAAAATTTAAAATAAGATGAGCCTTAAACAAGCACAAACAGACGTTGATAATTGGATAAAAGAACATGGTGTTCGCTATTTTAACGAGTTAACAAATATGGCACAACTAACCGAAGAGGTTGGAGAAGTTGCTCGTATTATTGCGCGTCGTTACGGTGAACAATCGGAGAAAGAATCAGATAAAAACAAAGATCTTGGCGAAGAATTGGCAGATGTTATTTTTGTAGCACTTTGTTTGGCGAATCAAACAGGTGTTGATTTAGAATCAGCTTTTTACAAAAAATTAGATTACAAAACAAAACGTGACCACGATCGTCATCAAAATAATGATAAATTAAAATAAATATGATTGAAATTTCTGCTCTAAAATCTCCGATAAATAATCAATTAGCCATCACAGGTTCTAAAAGCGAAAGCAATCGTTTGTTGTTATTAAGTCAATTATTTGAGAATGTTTTGACATTAGAAAATGTTTCAAATTCAGAAGATTCTCAATTAATGCAAAAAGCGTTAGCGAACAAAACTGATTTAGTTGATATTCACCATGCGGGAACTGCAATGCGATTTTTAACGGCTTATTTTTCTATTCAAGATGGACGAAAAATAACGTTAACAGGCTCTGAAAGAATGAAACAACGACCAATAAAAGTTTTGGTTGACGCCTTGAATGAGTTGGGTGCAGAAATTTCGTATCAAGAAAACGAAGGTTATCCGCCTTTATCGATTGTTGGAAAAAAAATAACGAAAGATTCTATTACAATCCCTTC
The DNA here is from genome assembly GCF_002429865.1 of Empedobacter sp. UBA5987. Classification (NCBI taxonomy): domain Bacteria; kingdom Pseudomonadati; phylum Bacteroidota; class Flavobacteriia; order Flavobacteriales; family Weeksellaceae; genus Empedobacter; species Empedobacter sp. UBA5987. The sequence goes on along the minus strand of NZ_DJBB01000031.1, from coordinate 80,849 downwards.
TAACATTAGTTCTCAATATATCTCGGCTTTATGTTTGATCGGAACGAAATTAGAAAATGGATTAACGATAAATCTTGATGGAAAAATTATTTCTGTTCCTTATATTCAAATGACAATTCAGTTGTTGAATAAAGTCGGAATTAATGCAATTTTCGAAGAAAATACAATCAAAATTCCTTTCACTGAAAACATCTTTGCTCAAACTTTACATGTAGAATCAGATTGGAGTTCAGCTTCATATTATTATAGTTTGATTGCTTTATCTCAGAATTCTGAAATCAAAATCTCAACTTATTTCGAAGATTCTTTACAAGGAGATTCAGCTTTGCAACATATTTATGCAGAAAATTTTGGTGTAATTTCAACTTTTGAAAATGGAGTTTTAACATTGAAAAATGAAGATAATTTCATACCAAAATCTATCATCGAATTAAATTTAATCAATACTCCAGATATTGCACAGACAATTGCTGCAACTTGTGTGGGATTGAAAACAAAATGTCATTTAACTGGTTTAGAAACACTAAAAATCAAGGAAACCGACCGTTTAATCGCACTTAAAAATGAGTTGGAAAAATTTGGAGCAATTATAACAATTACAAACGATTCATTAACGATAGAAGGTTATAATAATTTTGAAAAAACGCCTACTTTAGCAACATATAACGACCACAGAATGGCAATGTGTATGGCGCCTTTGTCGCAAATTTACCCAATTCGAATTGAGAATGAAATGGTCGTAGAAAAATCTTATCCAACATTTTGGGAAGACTGGAAACAATTAGGTTTTGAAATTAAATCGATTTAAAATATAACAAAAAAATCCGCTTAAAAGCGGATTTTTTTTAGTTTGTATATACTTCATTTATTCAAAATTCTGCATATTTACCAAATTGGCATAAACACCTTTTTTCTCAATAAGTGAATGATGATTTCCTTGTTCAATAATTTTACCTGCTTCCATTACTACAATTTTATCCGCATTCTGAATTGTTGATAAACGGTGCGCAATAACCAAAGAAGTACGATTTTGCATCATATTATTCAAGGCAACTTGTACCAATTTTTCAGATTTCGTATCCAAAGCAGAAGTTGCTTCATCCAAAACCATAATCGGTGGATTTTTATAAACCGCACGCGCAATACTTAAACGTTGTTTTTGTCCACCAGAAAGCTTGCTACCTCCCTCTCCTACTGACTCTTGATATTTTTCTGGCATTTTTACAATAAACTCTTCCGCATTTGCAATTTGCGCAGCATATTCTACTTTTTCCAAATTTGGAGATTTATCACCTAATGAAATATTATTAAAAATTGTATCATTAAACAAAATAGAATCTTGCGTAACCAAACCAAATAACAAGCGATAATCATTTAATTTTATATGTTTGATATCAATTCCATCAATCAAAATTTGACCTGATTTCACATCCCAAAAACGAGTAATTAAATTCGCCAAAGTCGATTTTCCAGAACCAGATTGCCCAACTAAAGCAACGGTTTCTCCTTTATTAATTGTTAAATTAAAATTCTCGATCACATTATGTTTTCCATAAGCAAATGTGACATTTCTAAACTCAATTTTATCTTCAAACGCATCAATTCCTTTAGCATCTGGAACATCTTTTATCGAAACATCAGCATCCAAAACTTCAAAAATTCTCTTTGCAGAAACTTCTCCTTTTTGTACATCTGATAATGCTTTCGAAAAACGTTTAATCGGATCTAATAATGTATAAAATGTTGCGATATAAAAAATAAATTGTGACCCTGTTAAACCATTTCCTTCTAACGATAATTTACCACCAAAAAAAACAATTAATCCAATTGTAACAGCACCTAAAAATTCACTTGTTGGTGAAGCCAAAGCACGTTTTTTCATTACTTTTTGAAGATATTTACGATAACGATTAATCGATTCATCAAAACGACCTTTTACTTGATCTTCTGCGTTAAAAATTTTGATAATCTTAAGCGAAGAAAGTGTCTCGTCTACATAAGTAATAATGTTAGATAATTCGTCTTGCGCATGAGCAGCAGCTTTTTTCAGACTTTTTCCAATCAACGAAATAATTGTTCCCATAATCGGAAAAACCAAAATAGCGAAAATTGTTAATTGATAGCTAACTGTAAATAATACTACAACGAAAACAATAATCATAATTGGCGAACGAACAATCTCTACAATTGAATTTAAGATGTTAGATTCTACTTCGTTTACATCGCTTGAAATACGATTAATCATATCTCCTTTTCGTTTTTCAGTAAAATAAGCAACTGGCAAATCAATAATTTTGTTATGAATATCAACACGTAAATCACGTGTCACACCCGAACGTAAGTCTACCAAACAAGTTTCTGAAAGAAAACTGAAAATATTTCGAAATAAAAATGCAATAATAAATATCACACACGAAATCGCTAACACATAAACTGGTCCTTGAGTTTGAGAAAGCTCATTCATATAATAAGCTGAATAATCTGAAAAAAATTGTTTCAGATTACCCAAATCACCAGAATAAATAGGTTTTGCGATAACTCCAGGTGATTTTTCACCAAACAAAACACTCAAAATTGGCATCATAAAAGCCAATGCAATTACATTGAAAAGTGCATAGAGTAAATTGAATATAATCGCTGTAACAAACGAAGTTCTATATGGTTTTGCGTACGAGAACGCTCTTTTAGTTAAACTCATTGATGTATTTTAGAAAATCAAAACCTTAGTTTTGAAGTTACAAATTTACGTAAAAAAAATAATGACTATTCTTTTAGAAATAGTCATTATAGAGTAAAATTTTGTGGGTTTGATTACTCAGAGTAACCTTTTCGTTTTTGTTTTGATTTTTATTTAACTCGTTGCCAAGTTTGCGTTCTTCCTACAAGAGAAATCCCGATAAAACCTCTTACGTCTAATTTATCATTTCCGTTAAGAGACATTTTTGCTTTGTATTCCTTTCCACTATTAGGATCAATGATTTTTCCACCATTCCATTCTTTTCCATCTTTTTTAAGACCAGAAAGAATTTGCATTCCTAAAATTGGTTTATTTTTTAATGCTCCTGAACAATCTGTACATTTTGCATCTTCTTTTCCTTTCGTTAAAATCTTAGTGACTTTACCATAAAGTTTTCCATCTTTCTCGAAAATCTCTACGTAAGACTTCGCCTGTTTTGTCTCATCATCAATTGTTTTCCAAGTTCCTATTGGTGATTGCGCATACATTAAAGATGTCAACATAAAGAATAATCCGAATAAAATTGATTTTTTCATATTTTTATCCTTTAAAATTTATTTCACTAAAATAACTATTTTTTAGTGTAAATAAAACACTACGCTTTATTTTTTATAAAAATAATCTCTTTTAAACATAAAAATTCATTTATAACATTAATTATCAATCATTTAATTCAATAAATATTTTTAAATAAATAATTATAAATTTTATTCATAAAAGTCAAAATAGTGTATTATTATGCTTACATAGCAATAATAAAAACGAAGGCATTTTTATGGTTTTTGTCATTTTTATGACAATTTCTTCTTCAAGAATAAAAAAATGAATACATTTGTCTACTATTTTTATAGAGTTTATAGATTGAAGAATGAATCAGCTTACGAAATACAGTTTACCATTTAGAAAACAAGAAGTAGAACCTTTGATAGAATCCATTATTTATGATGAGATTTTTCAACAACCAAATCCTTTGTACAAGAAAGAAGATTTACTCAATCAATTCAATTCTATTTTGTTAAAAATTGTTCCTGAGGAGAAATCGAATCAAATTAGTTTATATTTTTTTGAACAATTTGCACAACTTAGACAAGAATTAGAGGAACTAATTTTTGTTTTTTATGCAAATGATCCTGCATCTAAATCGGAAATTGAAATCATTTTAGCCTATCCTGGTTTTTTTGCAATTGCAATTCATCGTTTAGCACATATTCTCTACAATTTAAATACGCCTATTCTTCCTCGTTTTTTTTCCGAATATGCACATTCTAAAACTGGAATTGATATTCATCCTGGTGCTTCAATTGGAAAAAACTTTTATATCGATCATGGTACAGGAATTGTCATTGGAGAAACAACATTGATTGGTGATAATGTGAAAATTTACCAAGGCGTAACATTAGGAGCGTTTTATGTTTCGAAGAATTTGGCTAATAAAAAACGTCATCCAACAATAGAAAATAATGTCACAATTTATGCTGGAGCAACTATTTTGGGAGGAACAACAATTATTGGAAAAAATTCTGTAGTCGGCGGAAATGTTTGGATTACAGAAAGTATAGAAGAAGATTCTGTTGTCTATCAAGAGAATCAACCACAAATAAAAAAACAAAAAAAAGAACAACATATCAATTATATCATCTAAAACCTTACAACAATGATTTACAATAATGTATTAGAAACCATAGGAAATACACCAATTATTAAACTGAATAAATTATTTCCTAACCATAACGTTTATATTAAAGTAGAAAAACAAAATCCGGGTGGATCAATAAAAGATCGTATTGCTTTGGCAATGATTGAAGATGCTGAAAAAGCTGGAATTTTAAAACCTGGAGGAACAATTATAGAACCTACTTCGGGTAATACAGGAATTGGCTTATCATTTGTTGCGGCTGTAAAAGGTTACAAAATGATTATCACAATGCCAGAATCGATGTCAATTGAACGTCGTAAAATTATGGAAGCTTATGGTGCTGAATTTGTTTTAACTCCAAAAGAATTAGGAATGAAAGGCGCTATTGCAAAAGCACAAGAATTAGCCGAAACAATAGAAGGCGCTTGGGTTCCGCAACAATTTGAGAATAATTCGAATCCGACAGTCCATTACAATACAACAGCAAAAGAAATCCTTGAAGATTTTCCACAAGGAGTTGATTATTTAATTACAGGAGTTGGAACAGGCGGACATCTTTCTGGAATTGGAAAAGCATTAAAAGAAGTTAACTCTTCAACAAAAGTTATCGCTGTAGAACCAACAGATTCTCCTGTCATTTCAGGAGGAAATCCTGGTCCACACGCGATTCAAGGAATTGGAGCAGGATTTATTCCTACTAATTTAGATACTTCAATCGTTGATTCTTCTACTCAGATTACAAAAGAAGAAGCATTTGAATTTGCAAAAAAAGTGGCTAAAGTAGAAGGTATATTTGTCGGAATTTCTACAGGTGCTTCATTGGCTGCAGTTGCTAAAACTTTGAATGAAGTAGACAAAAACACGAAAATATTAACTGTCAACTACGATACTGGCGAACGCTATTTATCAGTAGAAGGTTTATTTTAAATACTATAAAAATTTTTAAACGAAAGGAGATATTGACAAAATGTCTCCTTTTTTTATTCAACAAAGTCAAAAAGTCAGTTTTTAGGTTTTATTTCTACTTTGGAATTTTTTTTGATGAAATACACCAAACAAAACCAATATAAAAAACTAAAAACCAATGGATTTTAATCAATTTACAATAAAGGGTCGTGAAGCGATTCAAGCAGCGCAGCAAATTGCAGTTGCACAAAAAAATCAAGCAATAGAACCAGCTCATATTTTAGGTGGAATGATAGATGTTGATGAAAACGTGTTATCATTAATCTTAGAAAAACAAGGTGTAAAAATGGATATGTTGAAACCTGAGTTGGATTTAGAAATCAATAAATATCCAAAAATAGAAGGTCAACAAGGAAATCATCTTTCCAATTCATCTAACCAAATTTTGCAATCTGCACAAGAAATTGCAAAAGAGATGAACGATGATTTTATCACCTTAGAGCATTTATTATTAGGTATAATCAAGAATGTATCGCCTGTAAGTCAATTATTAAAAAATAGAGGTGTAACATTCGACAACACAAAAAAATTAGTAACAGAATTGAGAAACGGAGAAAGAGTAACTTCTGAAAACGCGGAAGGAACATATAATTCATTAAACAAATACGCTAAAAACTTAACAGATTTAGCAAAAGAAGGAAAATTAGATCCTGTAATTGGACGTGATGAAGAAATTCGTCGTGTTTTACAAATTCTATCACGTCGTACAAAAAATAACCCAATCCTTATTGGTGAACCAGGTGTTGGTAAAACCGCTATAGCAGAAGGTTTAGCACATCGTATCATCAATGGAGATGTTCCTGAAAATCTTTTGAATAAACAAATTTTTTCATTGGACATGGGAGCTTTGGTTGCTGGTGCAAAATACAAAGGTGAGTTCGAAGAGCGTTTGAAAGCCGTTGTGAAAGAAGTAACCGCTTCGAATGGAGAAATAATTTTGTTCATCGATGAGATTCACACGCTTGTTGGTGCTGGCGGCGGCGGAGAAGGTGCAATGGATGCTGCAAATATCTTGAAACCTGCTTTGGCTCGTGGCGAATTACGTTCGATTGGTGCTACAACTTTGAATGAATATCAAAAATATTTTGAAAAAGATAAAGCTTTAGAACGTCGTTTCCAGAAAGTAATGGTAGAAGAACCAGATGAAGAATCGGCTATTTCTATTTTGCGTGGAATCAAAGATAAATACGAGCAACACCATAAAATTGGAATTAAAGACGAAGCAATTATTGCGGCTGTAAAATTATCAACACGTTATATTACAGATCGTTTTTTACCAGATAAAGCCATCGATTTGATGGACGAAGCAGCTTCTAAGTTGAGAATGGAAATGAATTCTAAACCAGAAGATTTAGATAAATTAGATCGTAGAATTATTCAATTAGAAATCGAAATTGAAGCGATAAAACGCGAAAATGACGAGAAAAAATTGAATCTTTTAAAAGAAGAATTATCTAATCTTCAAGATGAAAGAAATCAATTGAATTCGAAATGGGAAGCGGAAAGAAATCGTGCCGATGAAGTTCAAGATTTAAGAAAATCTATCGAAAATATCAAATTCGAAATTGAGCGTGCAAAACGAGATTACGACTATGCAAAAGCTTCCAAATTAGAGTTTGAAGATTTAGTTAATGCAAAAAATAATTTAGAAGAAGCTGAACATAATCTAGAAGAAAATAAACAAAATAAACTGGTAAAAGAGTTTGTTGATGCGGATGATATTGCAGAAGTTGTATCGAAATGGACAGGAGTTCCGGCTCAGAAAATGATGCAATCTGATCGCGAAAAATTATTGAATTTAGAAAACGAATTACACAAACGTGTTTTAGGTCAAGAAGAAGCAATTATAGCAGTTTCTGATGCCATTCGTCGTTCTCGTGCAGGTCTTAGTGACGAAGGAAAACCAATCGGTTCGTTCTTATTCTTAGGTTCAACTGGTGTTGGGAAAACTGAGTTGGCAAAAGCCTTAGCCGAGTTCTTATTCGATGATGAAAATGCAATGACTCGTATCGACATGTCCGAATATCAGGAGCGTCATGCAGTTTCTCGCTTGGTTGGGGCACCTCCGGGTTACGTTGGTTACGACGAAGGTGGTCAGTTAACAGAAGCGGTTCGTCGCCGTCCTTATTCAGTTATTTTGTTGGACGAAATTGAGAAGGCACATCCAGATGTTTTCAATATTTTGTTACAAGTTTTGGATGACGGACGTTTGACAGACAACAAAGGTCGTGTGGTTAACTTTAAAAATACGATTATCATTATGACATCGAATTTTGGTTCTCATACGATTTTGGATAAATTCTCAAACATTGACGAAAATAATGTGGCACAAGTTTATGATGAAACAAAAGATGTCGTTTTTGAGGAATTGAAACAAAACTTTAGACCAGAATTTTTGAATCGTATTGATGAAATTATTTTGTTCCGTCCATTGAGTGAAAATCAAATTTCTGGAATCGTGAATATCTATTTAAGCGGAGTTGCTAAGAAATTAGCACAACGTGATATTACATTAGATATTACGCCAGAAGCTGTCGATTATTTAGCAAGAAAAGGCTACGATCCACAATTCGGAGCACGACCATTGAAACGAGTTATTCAACAAGATGTATTAAATGAACTTTCAAAAGAAATTTTAAAAGGAACAATAAATGATAATGATGCGGTTTTAATCGATTATTTCGAAGAAAAACCTGGAGATAATAAATTAGTTTTCAGAACTAATCAATAAGTATATTACGATTTTATTCATGTGTAAAAAAATCCGCTCGTTGAGCGGATTTTTTTATTTCTTCTTTTTATAAAGCGGAACAGTGCTACACGCTTCACCAAACATTAACGAACTTACAATTGGTTGTAAACGTTCAATCAACTGAATATAAGCTGATTCTGGTACAGGTTTGTGAGAGCAACCTTTCACAATTATTTTTCCATCAACATAATCTTCATAAGGCAAATGATCTACAATTTCTGTGTACAAAATCGTATCCAAATCTTGTAAACTTCCATGTACAATTCGTTTCGCAATTGGCGACAAATAGGTTGCGACCAACAAATAAGCCCAAGACGGAACAATCGCATCCGCAGTACACGTTAACGCTACATATTTATCTTGATATTGTGTCCAATCATGATTTTTCAGATTTTCTCTAAAATCCTTTTCTCTAAGAATCAATTCTTCATATAACCAATCTTTCAAGTCAAAAACAACACGATCTCCATCAGGGTAATAATCCTGTAAATCAATTGTTACTAAACTACTATTGGCAACTTTATTTATAATTTCGTCTGACATTTTTCTTTGTTTGAAAGAGTAAATTTACGCAATAAAAAACATTGAAATCTACTCCACTTATAGATTTCTCCTATCTTTGTAAGAAGAAAAATGATTTCCATTGAAATACTATATCATTGCAGGTGAAGCTTCGGGCGATTTGCACGCATCGAACTTAATGAAAAAATTAAAATTAAAAGATCCACAAGCTGAATTCAGATTTTGGGGAGGCGATTTGATGCAAGCGCAAGGCGGAACTTTGGTCAAACATTACAGAGATTTGGCGTTTATGGGTTTTGCTGAAGTTGTAATGAATTTGAGAACGATTTTAGGAAATATTTCTGTTGCCAAAAAAGATATCGAAACCTATAAACCAGATGCCGTTATTCTAGTTGATTATCCTGGTTTTAATCTCAGAATTGCTGAATTTGTAAAAGGTCTTGGAATTAAAGTTTACTATTATATTTCCCCACAAATTTGGGCTTGGAAAACTGGTCGAGTTCATAAAATCAAAAAAGTTGTCGACAAAATGTTTGTGATTCTTCCTTTCGAAGAAGAATTTTATCAACGTTACGATTACAAAGTAGATTTTGTTGGAAATCCATTATTAGACTCGTTGAATAATCTTCCGCCAATTGATGAACAACAATTTAGAAAAGATCATAATTTAGACGAAAGACCAATTATTGCTTTACTTCCCGGAAGTCGAACACAAGAAATTAAAGTCAAATTACCTTTGATGCTTTCAGTGGAAAAAGATTTTCCCGATTATCAATTTGTTGTGGCTGGTGCACCATCTCAACCAATCGAAAATTATAAAAAAATTGCAGGCAACAACTTGAAAATTGTTGAGAATAGAACCTATGATTTATTACGAGTTTCTCATGCAGCCTTGGTTACATCAGGAACAGCAACATTAGAAACTGCTTTACTGAAAGTTCCAGAAGTTGTTTGTTACAAAGGAAATGCTATTTCGTACGAAATCGGAAAACGTGTTGTAAAAAACATTCGTTTTATTTCGTTGGTAAACTTGATTATGGACGAAGAAGTAGTGAAAGAGTTAATTCAATATGATTTAACTTACGAAAATATCAAACGAGAATTAGATTTAATTTTAAATTCTCCTAAACGTGAAAAAATCATGAAAAGCTACGAAGAATTGTATCATAAACTTGGTGGAATTGGCGCTTCAGAAAGAACCGCTTCACTAATTACTGAGGACTTAAAAAAATAATTAAAAAAAAGTAAAAGTTTGACGCAACCTTTTATTGTTTTTTTAATCTTGTAAGCTATAGATGTCATTCAGATCTAATTATTAAAATGTTTCAGGATTGACTTAATTAAAGTTTACACCTATTCTAACAAAGTAATCCTCTTGATTTTCAAGGGGTTTTCTTATTCTATATATTAATTTCTTATTCTTTCACGCAACCTTTTCTAAAATCTATATCTTATTTTTATAACGATTAAAACTCATACAATGAAATTAATGAAAAGATTAAGCATGTTTGCTTTGGTAGGTATTTTAGGTTTATCAACATTTAGTTGTTTAAATAATGATGACTCAGATTATATGAATTATGGTTTTTTAGCAACAACGGCAATTAATGTTCATGAAGACTCTATTCAGCCAGTAGGAAAAACTACAAATATTCGAGTAACGTACGAAAAAACAAATTCTTGTCAAAATTTTATTCAATTTAGCTCTTTACAAGGAAGTACAACTTTTAAACACAACATTGGTGTTTATGCAAGTCAAAGTAATGGAAACTGCACGCAAAATACTTCGTACGAAACAAAAACTTTGAAGTTTACACCTAAAGAAGCTGGTGAGTACACATTAAGATTTTGGACGGGAAATAAACCAAATTCAACTGAACCAATTTATGACTCAATTGTGTTAAATATCAAAGAAAAATAAAGTCCAATAAGTTTTGAATAGTGACTCTCTTGAAATTTTAATCAAGCAATGTCAAGAACAAAATAGAAAAGCTCAAGAAGAAATTTATGTTGAGTTTTCACCTGTTTTGTTCTCGATCTGTCTTCGTTATGCCGAAAATTATGAAGATGCGCAAGATATTTTTCAAGAGGGTTTTATTCATATCTTCAATAAAATAAATCAATTCAAATTCGAAGGATCTTTTGAAGGTTGGATGAAACGGATAATGGTAAATCTTAATTTAGAAAAACTAAAAAAGAAGAATAATTTACCTTTTGAAGATTTCGAAAATCTCATTATCACACAGGAAGATGACGACGAAGTTGAAGAAGATTTTGATTATCAACAGTTGTTAGAAGCCGTTCATAATCTTCCACCACAATATAGGCAAGTTTTTAACCTCTACGTTTTTGAAGAATATTCGCACCAAGAAATTGCAGAAATGCTGACCATTTCGGTTGGAACTTCAAAATCAAACTTATCAAGAGCACGAAATTTATTAAAACAAAAACTCAATCAATTAAAAACTGTCACAGAAGATGAACAAATTTGATCAACATATTAAAGATAAACTCTCGCAACCACAACTTCCTCCTTTGGATGCTTGGAAAAATATTCAGGAGAAATTAGACGAGAAAGAAAAGAAAAAACGAATCATTCCTTTATTTTATTGGATTGGTTCTACTGCGGCATGTTTAGTTGTGGGAATTTCTATCTATTATTTTAATCAAAATGATACAATTAACGTTAATCATACTCCGACTAATGAAGTTGTAAAAACGAAATCGACTTCTAAAGAATCTATCAAAAAAGATTGGAATAATATTGAACATACAAATGAAAAGTCTTTTGATAATAAGATTGTTTCTTCTGTAAAAAAATCTTCTAAATCAAATCAAAAAACAATTCAAAGTTCAAGTTCATATTTTGAAAATATAATTGGAGAATCAACTTTATTTTCGAATACAATTCCAAATCAAAAAGAAGATAAAACACTAGAATTATCTCAAAAGAATTCAACTCAAAAAGATAATTTTGTACAAAATAATTCTTCAATCAATCCAAAAAATGAAGTTTCTGAAAAAGAAACTAATCCTAAAATTTTAGAAGAAAAACCATTAGAATTAGTTCTTCAAGAAGAGGAAAAAAAGAAAGAGAAAGTAGAAATCAAACAGAAATCTCCACTTCTGACGATTTCTTCGTACATCAATCCAACAAAAGTGTTAGAATCAAAATCTATTTTAGCAAATGAATTTAATGATTACAACATCAAAAATAACATTACAGTTGCTTATGGCGCAAAAGTTTCTGTTCGATTAAATGATAAGATAAATGTTCGTTCGGGAATTGCAAAAGTTGAGTTGGAACAAAATACAACCAATATAAATTCGGGAATCAATACAGGTGTTTATGCACTTTCTGCAAGCATGCCAAAATCATCTAACAATATCACATATCATTCGAATATTCGAGTTGTAGGTGATAATACATCACATACGACAATGACCATGTTGTCTTCTGAAACCAATACTATGGAACAAAAAGTTCATTACATCGAAGTTCCATTAGAAATTGAATATAAACTGGCAAGTTTTGATAAATTCAATATTCTAGCAATAGCGGGAGGAAGTTATTTTGCTGTAACGAAAAATTCTATTTCATTAGCTGATACTAATACAAGATCAAATTATAAATTAGGCGAAGCAAATAACTTAAATAATTCGAGTTATAGCGCTAACGCTGGAGTTAAGTTAGAGTATAATTTATCAAATAAATCAAGTATAAATTTGGAACCAAATTATAGATATATGCTAAATCCATTGAAAAATGTAGATGCTAAAAATCCTTCTTTATTAGGATTGAATATAGGTTTTTCAATTAAATTTTAACAAAAAAAGACGAAGATTATTCTTCGCCTTTGTTATTGTTTAATTTGATTACAATTGTATTATTTTCTTCAGTCATATCCACTTTGGCTTCCTCAAAAGTTGGCTCACGCAAAATAGGATCTAAATTCTTAGAAAAACCATACGGTTCTTTACGCACACCCAAAAAACTTTTATCAAGCTGTTTATTATTGTTCGTATCCAAATACACTTTTACCGCATAAAATGTTGGCTCAATATCTTTAAAAACCGTTTCATACTTGTCTATATCAGCAACTGGAACGTACAATTTTTTGAATGCATTTTGACCTTTTGTATAATTTTCTACATTTCTATAAAACTCTATAGCCAAATTTCCTTTCATTTTCTTAAGGTTTGTGATTGATAGTTTTACATCAATTTGAGCCATTGCCATTTGAGTAAAAAATAACACAATTAATATAAGAATCTTCTTCATTTTTTTATTTTTTTAATCAATTCATTTACAAATAATTAAAACCTACTATTTGTAAAAAAATTTATAAATTATTAGGATGAAAAAGTATCTCTTTTTTACCCTAACAATTTGTTTCTCAATCGGAATAATTTTATCCGAATTATTAATTCCTGCTACAAATTTACGAATTATATTTTTTTCATTAATTATTCTACTTTTTATCTCTTTGTTAAAAAATAATAATCGTCAAAATATAATCACTTTTTTAGGCATTTCGATGATTTTAGGCTATTATATTCATCAAAATTATAATAGACATTCAAAAATTGATTTCGAATCTGTTTCGAGAATTCATTTACTAAAAGTCGTTTATAGTTCTAATTCTACCGAAAAATATACCAATTACGTTGTAAAAGATATTGAAACGAATGAGCAAATTTTACTTCATATCAAACCTCAACAACAAATTTTATATCCCAATGATGAAATCATAATTTTAGGAGAAAAAAGAGAAATCCAAAAACCGTTAAATCCATATCAATTTGATTATAAACGTTTCTTAAACAGAAAACGAATTTATTCTCAAATCTTTACAAATGAAATTATTTCTATTCACAAAGAAGGAAATGGATTTCGAAATTGGGTTGCCAAATCGAAAGTCAAGATTCGAAAAGAACTAACAGAACAAGGTTATTCCCTTGAAAGTAGAGCGATTATTTCGTCTATGCTTTTGGGTGATAGAACGGAGCTTTCGCAAGAACTCAATCAAAGTTATGTAGCAACAGGAGTTGTGCATATTTTATCCATTTCTGGTTTACATGTGATGATGATTTACATGATTTTACAATTCATTTTACAACCATTATTAAAGCTAAAACAAGGTCGGAAAATTAGAATAATTATTAGCTTAATATTTATCTGGATCTTTGCTTTTTATGTCGAATTACAACCGCCAGTTTTTCGTTCTGCGTTGATGATTACCATTTATTATATTAGCGAATTACTCAACCGACCAAAAAATATTTTCCACACACTTTCACTTTCTGCTTTTATCATTCTAGTTTTTCAACCTAATTATTTGTTTGATGTTGGCTTTCAATTGAGTTTTTCAGCGGTCTTTTTCATTGTTTGGCTCAATCCAATTTTTGAGTATTATTGGAAAGTTAAAAATAGTTTCCTGAAGAAAATCAAGATTATGATTGAAACAAGTTTATCTGCTCAATTAGGAACTTTACCAATTTCGGTCTTGTATTTTAATCAATTTTCAGGATTGTTTTTATTTGGAAATTTAGTCTTGATTCCTGCTTCCTTTTTTATGATTTGTGGCGGTATAATTAGCATTCTTCTCATCATTTTTGATCTTAATATTCCAATCTATACGTGGATTTTCAATCATTTTATCTATTACTCAAATCAATATATTTATTGGTTAGCGAACTTCAAGTTTATTGCAAAAGATGTTTACATCAGTTTATTTACCGCGATTTTGATTGGCGTTATTTTATATGCATCAAAACCATTATTCCTAAAAAAATCTAAACTAGCATTATTTGTTTGTTTAATTTCTTTATTTCTAATTGAATCTGAACGATATTATCAAGTTTATCAACTCAATCATTCGAATGAATTGATCGTTTTTAATCAATATAAAAATAGTATTATCGGAATAAGAAATCAACGAAGTTTAGCAATTTTAAGTGAAAATCCTTTGGATGAAAAAACATATAATTTTACTATTAAACCTTATAAAATTCACGAAAGAATAAAAGATGTTAGTTTCTACTCTTATGATTCAGACTTTAAACATCAACATTTTATCAAACATCCAAATTCTATTGAAACGAAGTCATTTAAGCTCTTATTAAATGAAGAACATTCTGATATTCCTTTTTATGTGTTAATTCATCAATCAAGGCTTTATCCTTTCGAAAATAATGAAAATTTAAAAAGGGTAATTGCTGATGCCAGCAACTACCCTTCTATTGTTACAGAACTCGAAAAAACTTCTGATTCTGTTTTATGGAAAACCTCTCAACAAGGTTATTTCTCGATTAAATTTTGATATCGTTTATGAAATCTGTTGAACTACGATAACCCAAAACGACTTTGTTGATATCTCCTTTTCCGTTCATCAAAACAGTTGCAGGATAACTCAATTGTCCGTTTGTAAAGGCATATGCCATATAATTCGCTTTAGCAGGCGCAATATATGTATACTGAATTCCCATAAATTTTACCATATCCTTTGTTTCTGCATCAAATTTTACCGCAATATAATTTTTGTTTACATAATCTGCGACTTTATTATCTGTAAAAGTTTCTTTGTCCAAACGCTTACAGAATCCACACCAAGTTGTATAAAAATTAATCAATACAGGTTTTTCTGGATGTGCTTTTATTTCCTTTGTTGCTTCGTCTAATGATAACCATTTAATTTCTTGTCCGAAAAGAAATGATGATAAAATTAGGGCAGCGATTGCTAAGCTTGATTTCATAAATTTCAATCTTTATTATTTAACTCCGTGCATCAATTTCTTCATAACTGGATTTAATGCGATAACGATTAAACCTGCTACAATTGGTACAATTGTAAAAATTAAGAAGAAAGTTGATAACGAATATTCTTTTGTAATATTTTCGATTTGACCTCCTAAAATGGCTGCCAATTTGTTACCAATTGCAATTGCAAGGTACCACATTCCGAACATAAATGCAATCATACGTGCTGGAACTAATTTTGATACGTACGAAAGTCCAACTGGAGATAAACAGAGCTCGCCCAATGTATGGAACAAATAAGCTAATACTAACCAGATGATAGAAACGCGAACGCCTTCTGAAATTCCGTAAGAACCGAAAGCTAAGAATCCGAATCCGATTGCCATAATGATTAATCCTAAACCATATTTTACAGAAGCTGATGGGTTGTATTTAGAATCCCAAACACGAGAAACTAATGAAGCTAATGCAATGATGAAGAAAGAGTTTAATGTAGAGAACCAAGAAACGGTAATTTCTACTTGAGAATCTTTAATCTCTGCTACTTTCGCAGGAACAACTTCAGATGGTTTGTTTTGATTTTTATATTCAGTATCTAATTTCACTAAACTTTCTGGAGAAACTAATACAAATTTGTCTCCTTCTTTGTGAATGCTAATATCTGAACCTTTTGTTAAAGCGTCTTGAGAAGCTAAATTAATTGTTTCAGTAACAATTTTATCTGTAGAATTTGCAACATAAGAAGCCGTAACTGGTGTTTTATCAAAAACAGGTTGACCTTCTTCGTTCATCACTTGTTTACCAGAGTCGTCTAATTTAGCCGTTTCAATTGCTTGGTAAGAAACATCGTAAGAGTGAGAAGTCCAGTTATAGTTTAACATCCAAATTGCAGCAGCCCAAATTCCTAAGAAAGTAAACGCTAAAACAACATTAGATAAAGCCGCTTTTTTAAATGTTTGTTTTGCTAATAAAATCAATACATACGAGATGAACAATAATGGAACAACTGTTAATAATGTATTGAAAACATTGAATGCCATTGCAGCACCTCCAATCAAGTTACGTTCTGTATTATCACGCGCAAAGATTACCAATGATGTAGCTCCTTGCTCGAAAGACATCCAGAAGAAGATAACGAAGAATGCAAAGATAATTACCGCAATCATACGGTCACGAACTACTTTTGTATAATTTGCCAAACGACGAATTACCACAAAAAAGAACAAGAATAATGCTACTAAAATAACAACATTTTGTCCTGATAAACCTCCGATAGAGAATGGGAATAAGTTAATTCCACCAATTGCATTTAACGGATCATTGAACGCATAGCCTAATCCTAAAAGCGTCATAATAACGATTAAGATTTGATCTAAAACTGTAAAAGGATTTGGTTTTTCTCCTGGTTCGTATTTTGGTGTATCATCGTCAGCCGTAATTTGATTTCCTGTTTTAGAAGGAACCTCACCAATATGCCCAAATAATGGTTTTGCTAACCAGAATTGTAATGTACCTAATAACATGAAGATACCAGCTAAACCGAATCCCCAGTGCCATCCTACTTTTTCTGCTAAGAATCCACACAACATCATTCCGAAGAATGCACCAGCGTTAACTCCCATGTAGAAAATTGTATAAGCACCATCCTTTTTCTCAGGAAAGTCTTTGTACATTTCTGATAAGATAGATGTCATATTTGGTTTGAAGAATCCTGTTCCAATAACCAAACACGCCAATCCTAAATATAAAAAGATAGGTGTATCAAAAGCCATGAATGCGTGACCAAGAGTCATAATAATCGCACCAATTACTACTGCCCAACGATAACCTATGTATTTGTCGGCAATAATCCCTCCAAAGATGGGCGTAATGTAAAGTAACATTGCGTATGTTCCATATAAAGCGGTTGCTTTTTCTATAGACCATTCCCAACCTGGATTTAACCCAATAACTGCAGCTGTTAAAAACTGAATTAATAAAACGCGCATTCCGTAGAATGAAAAACGCTCCCACATCTCTGTAAAGAAAAGCACGAACAATCCCGACGGGTGTCCAAGTACTTTTGAATCAAAGAAATTTTCCGATTTTGAACTCATGTTTGTTTGTTAAAAGTATATCTTAAAAGTTATTTTACGTCTTGCATTAATTTGCGAATAAATGGAGACAATACGATGACAATAACACCTGCAACTAAAGAGTAAATTGCCAATTGTTGATAACCATCTGTATATGCCATTAATTTATCTGTTAAAGATGCTGTTGGACTAGGATCTGACATTCCAGCTCCTAAGATTCCTGCTAGATATTGTCCGTAAGCAGATGCTAAGAACCATAATCCCATCATCATTCCTCCTAAGTGTTTTGGAGATAATTTTGTTACCATTGATAATCCAATTGGTGATAAACACAACTCTGCAATTGTAACTGCAAAATATGCTAATGCAAATATTTCTAATGATGATAATCCATTTTCGTCAGCAAAGAATCTTAATGAATAGAAGATATAATAAGCCCCTGCTAACATCAAGAAAGCTAAACCAAATTTTACAACTGTATTTGGCTCAATTTTCTTTTTCGCCATCCATAACCAAACTAATCCCAATAAAGGTGAGAAAATAATAACATACAATGAGTTTGCACTATTATTTACAATATTTGGATCTAATGGAACGCTAAATAAAGTTGAATGTAAGTTTTTGTTTGCAAACAAAGCTAAAGAACCTCCTGCTTGCTCAAAAATTGCAAAGAATAAAATAGAGAAAGTAATCATGATAAAAGCAGCGATAAACTTACTTTTTTCTTTAGAATTTGGTATTTTATATAATTGAATTAAATAATAAATAATAGCCAATGGTCCTACAGTAAACATAAACATATCTGTGTATGCTGTATTATGAATCATGATAAAAATTAAAGGAATACAAACCAATGCTCCTACATATACAGCTACTTCTCTAATTAATCTTTTCTTAGGATCCATCTTTTCTAATGGAGAATCTCCGATTGGTCCTAACTCGTTACGGATAAATAAGAATAAAACAACTCCAATTATCATTACGATACCAGCCGCTAAGAAAGCATAATTCCAACCAACTTGTTTACCTAAATAAACACATACGATACCTCCTAAAAATGCACCTATGTTAATCCCTGAATAAAATAAACCGAATCCGGCATCACGTCTTGGATCATCTGCTTTGTACAGTTCTCCAACCATCGAAGAAATATTTGGTTTGAAAAAACCTGTTCCAATAATACTTAATGTAATTCCGTAAAAGAAAAATTGATGAGGATCTGTTGCAATTAATAAGTTTCCTGCAATCATTACCAACCCTCCGAAGACTAATGATTTTTTGAACCCTAAGATTCTATCTGCAAAAATACCTCCAATAAAAGTAAATGCGTAAACAAAAGCTTGGATTGCTCCATATTTTAAATTTGATTCAGCATCCGTTAAACCCAACATATCTACCATAAAAATGGCAAGAACTCCTCTCATTCCGTAAAAGCAGAAACGCTCCCACATTTCTACCATAAACAAATGCCAAAGCTGTTTTGGGTATTTCCCTTCAAAGTTTTGAATTTGCTCTAAAGTTAATTTTTGACTCATAATTTCTTTAACTAAGCACTAATATATCATTTAGATTTTATTAGCAATCAACGAAAATAAAAAAAACCTCCGACAATGCAGAGGTTTTTTTTATTTAATGTATGATTTTTTCAATTTGAATAATGTTTTATCTTATTCATTGGCGTATTCTAATAAATACAGCTTTTTTCTTACAAATTCTTCTTGATAAAGTTTGTCATTTTTCGGTAAAGCTGAATACGCGTATTCCCACCATAAATCCCATGATCTTTATCGGTATAAATTGCCATATCAAAATCTTTGTTCGCTTGTACCAACGCTTCCGATAATTCGAATGTGTTTTGTGGATGTACATTATCATCAGCAGAACCAGAAATTAATAAGAAATTACCTTTCAACTCATTTGCATAATTAATTGGTGAATTATCGTCATAACCAGCCGCATTTTCTTCTGGAGTACGCATAAAACGCTCTGTATAAACAGAATCATAATAACGCCAATTCGTTACAGGAGCAACTGCAATTGCCGCTTTGAACACATCATTTCCTTTGAATAATACATTCGAAGCCATGAATCCTCCGTAAGACCAACCCCAAATTCCAATACGCGATTTGTTCACATAAGGTAATTTACCAATCTCTTTTGCCGCAGCAATTTGATCTTCTACCTCATATTTTCCTAATTGTAAATACGTTTGTTTCTTGAAAGCTTCTCCTTTGTATCCCGTTCCACGACCGTCAACACAGAAAACAATGTAACCTTCTTGCGCCAACATCATGTGCCAATAATCATTCGTGTTGAAATACGCATTATTTACATTCTGAGAACCTGGTCCAGAATATTGATACATCAAAACTGGATATTTTTTGGTTGGATCAAAGTTTTTTGGTTTGATTACGTAAGCATTTAATTCGTTTCCTGCTGTCGTTTTCAACACAAATAATTCTTTTGTTCCAATATTATCTGTAGTCAATTTATCTTTTAAAGAAGTATTGTCAACGATAACACCCAAATCTTTTCCAGATTTAGATTCAACCAAACTAATTGTTTTTGGAGTTGTTGTATTCGAAAAAGTATTAATGAAATACGTAAAATTCTTACTGAAAGCAGCCGAATTTGTTCCATTATTTTTCGTCAACATTGTTGTTTTCTTACCATCTAAACTAACCGAAGAAATTTGTCTTTCTGTCGAAATACGTTTTCCATTATTCGAGTTAGATTGATAATAAAGTGTTTTATTACCAGGATTATATCCGTAGTAATTCGTTACTTCCCAATCTCCTTTCGTCACTTGGTTAATTAGCTTTCCGCTATCTGCATAATGGTAAATATGGTTATTTCCATCGCGCTCAGAAGTCCATAAGAACGAATTATCTGCTAAAAACTCTAACGTTAAATTATCCGTTTCTATCCACGCTTTATTTGTTTCAGTAAATAATTTATTTACTTTTTTCGTGTTGATATCATAAAACGAAACATCTACATTATTTTGATGACGGTTAGACGTTACAACCGTTAATAAATTCGCTTTTGTAGAGAACTTAATTTTAGGAATATAATAATTCTGAACTCCGCCTAAATTAACATTTGCAGTTGAGTTATTCTTCGTATCAAAAACATGTAACGAAACTTCCGAATTGTCTTGTCCTGCTTTTGGATATTTGTAACGTAATTCTTGTGGATAAAGATTATTGTGGTAAATCGGAATATTAATTTCTTTGACTTTCGATTCGTCAAAACGAACATAAGCCAAAGACGTTCCATCAGCATTCCAATCAAAATTTCTTACGAAACCAAACTCTTCTTCATAAACCCAATCGTTGATCCCGTTGATAATATTATTCTTTTTACCATCCGTTGTAACTTGAATTACCTTGTTCGATTTTAAGTCTTGAATGTATAAATTATTCTCAAAAGCAAAAGCTACCTTAGAAGCATCTGGCGAAAACAAAGGCTCTTGAATTCCTTTTCCATCAAATAACAATACTTTCGATTTTGTTTGTGTATCATACACTTCAAACTTTGCTGTAAACGAATGGCGATAAATTTGGTGCGAATTAGTTTGCAATAAAACGTAACGCTCATCAGAACTAAATTCATAACCTTCAAACTTTCCAGGAACGACAACTACATCAGAAGTCTGACCTTTTTTCAATGTCGATTCATACGAACGTTTTACCAATCCGTCTTTTGTCAGAATAGTATAATTTTCTCCATCGTTCAATGAGTTCACACCGTACAAAGAATTTTCGCGGTATTTTCCGCCATATATCCCTTCAATGGTTATTTGTTGTGCATAAGAATAAGCACCCATCGCAAGGATAGCCAAACTTAAAATAAATTTTTTCATATTAATTTTCTAATCATGTGAGTTCAAACAATCAAATATAAACAATTCTATTTTCTCAAATAACACATTTCCTCGAATAATCCATTATAATCGTTCATATAAACGAAAAACTCTTCACTATTTTATATTTTAAACAATTTACAGATAATCGTATTTCATCATTTTTATCAAGAATATTATTAATTCAATCAAAACAATTTAAAATAATCAAATATTTGTAATATAATCATTTAAACAATACAAATTACATTTTTCACAAAAAGTGACCACAAATGTCCGGTTTTGTCCACATTTGTCCACTTCTGTCCTCCAGTATTTTTATCAACAATATGTTTTAGTTAATTGAAACTCCTATACAAACCTCTGTATATCTATGTTTCACATCATATCGAAAAATAGCTCATTTTACTCTTGTTCGACCATCGTTCGACCTTTGTTCGACCGTCCTTCGACGAACTTGCGGAAAAATGCACCTTTGCGAGGACAATGGTCGAAGAACTGTCGAAGAAAACACGAATAAACTCTATAGAGAGTTATAAAAAAAATAATAACGTTGCAGTAAAAAATTAGTACGAAAGAAAAATAATTTTGTCTGATATGAATACCTTCACTCAACGATTAAATGCTTCTTTCAGAGCATTTTAAATTACAAACTTGTTTGTTCAAAACTGCACTCTCACAATATCAAAGTTTTAAGCCATTTAAAAGAGGTGTATAATAATGATTATGTTTAATAGTCTTATATTAATAAATACATAGAAAATTATCCTTTTTTAATTACTTAAATAGATGATTTTTCTAATTTATACTTATTGTTTTTTTTCTTAAAAAAATCTTTATATCATTGTTAGAACCTAATCGTTAGGACAATTAAAAATCAATTTTAAAATTTATTACTATGAAAAAATTTACTTTATTAAGTCTTACTTTATTATTAACAACAAGTTCTTTTATATCATCTTGTAGTAATGATGATGACTCATTTAAAAAAAATGAAATAATAAATAAAGAATTCTCTACATCAACTTTTGTAGATAAAATAAGTAACGGTTCTGTTTCTTTATTAAGTGAGAAATCTATCTCTTTAAATAAGAAGATTTCTAATAAAAATAATCAAAACGAATATGACAATAATGGTGTAGAGATTATTTTAAAAAATGCTAATAATACAATAGTTAAAGTAACTACTTTTAAAAACTTAAAAAATGAAAATCAATTTCTATCAATTGTTGAAAATCAAGACCAAAAGAAGTATATAGAGTACGTTCAAAATATAGACTCTAATGATAATGTATTAAATTACAACCTATTAGAAAAATCGGATAATATAATTCAAAGTAGAGATGGAAGAAGTTGGTGGCAATGTATGGGAGATGGTTTTCAAAATAGAGATTTCGCTACAACCGTAGGTATTTTAGGTGCTGCTGGTGGTGCTGGGTGTGTTGCCTGTGGTATAGCAGGTGGTGCTATTGTCGGTGTTTTAGCTTTAGGATGTTTGGGATAAAATTATGTTGAATAATATTTCTAAATTTATATCTTCTACAATTCTACTATTGTTAATTTATTTTAATTTTAGAGAAAATTTATATATAAAAATTTTATGTGTAATAATTTTTATTATTTCTGTTATTTTTTTTTTAAAAAAAATCTTTTGTAATAAAGATCATTTATAGAGCATTGCTTGCCAATGCTATTAATTCTATATTATAATTTCTTATTGTTTTAATATTTTCACTAAAAATAATCTTATTTTTTCACCTTTCGTAGAATGACCTAATAATAATTCAAAAAATATCTATAACACCTTTTATGTTAAGTAAAAGGTGTTTTTTATATTTTAGAATATCAATTTTGAAGTGGATATTTTCTTCAAAAAGTTATAGTACAATAACTAATTCTATATTTATTGTGTTTAACCAAATCCTCTACTCTACTAAATCGTTAAAAATTAATCAAAAAACAGAAGAAGTATCTTATAACATTCAAAACGTTTGTACTTTTGTCTTATAAAAAAAATATCCAATATGAAGCATCAAGCAGTAGAAGGTTTTTCGAAATTATCGAAAGAAGGAAAAATTGAATGGGTTGTCAATGAATATTTGAATGGCGATGAAAAAGCAATTCAAATCATGAAACAATATTGGAATGATGATGCAGATTTACAAAAACTGCACGACGAGTTTTCAGAAAATACAGTTTCTAATTTCTATATGCCGTTTGGTTTAGCACCAAACTTTTTAATCAACGACGAATTATATGCCATTCCAATGGCTGTTGAAGAGTCGTCTGTTGTTGCTGCGGCTTCTAAAGCGGCGAAATTTTGGCAAACACGTGGTGGTTTCAAAACAACAATTTTATCCACAACAAAATTGGGTCACGTTCATTTTATGTACGAAGGTGACAAAGAAAAGTTGCAAAATGCATTTGAAACAACGATTAAAAATCAATTAATCGAAACGACAAATGATATCACAAAAAACATGCGTGCGCGTGGTGGTGGTATTTTAGCTTTGGAATTAATTGATAAAACTGCTGATTTAGAAAACTATTATCAAATAAAAGCGTCTTTCGAAACAATGGATTCGATGGGTGCAAACTTTATCAATTCTTGTTTAGAGCAATTTGCCAAAACATTACGCAACGAGATAGAAGCTGATTCTACTTTTACAGATGATGAAAAAGATTCTGTTCAAATCGTGATGTGTATTTTATCGAATTATACGCCAGATTGTATTGTTCGTGCAGAAGTTTCTTGTCCAGTAGAGCAATTAGCCGAAGGAAATGTAACCTCAGAAGAGTTTGTAGAAAAGTTTTCGCGCGCTGTTCGCATTGCAGAAATAGAACCATATCGTGCAACAACACACAACAAAGGAATTATGAACGGAATTGATGCGGTTGTGATTGCAACAGGTAACGATTTCCGTGCTGTAGAAGCTTGTGCGCATACATATGCGGCGAAAGATGGACAGTATTCTTCATTAACGCATTGCGAAGTGAAAGATGGAATTTTCCGTTTTTGGATTGATTTACCAACTGCGCTTGGTACAATTGGTGGATTGACAGCTTTGCATCCGTTAGTAAAATTAGCAATGGGAATTCTTGGGAAACCGAATGCTAAAGAATTGATGGGATTTGTTGCTGTTGCTGGTTTAGCGCAAAACTTTGGTGCATTACGTTCTTTGGTTACAACTGGAATTCAGAAAGGTCACATGAAAATGCACTTAATGAATATCTTGAATCAGTTAGAAGCAACTGAAGAAGAAAAGAAATATTTTGTCAATTATTTTAAAGATAAAACGGTTTCTCATCACAATGTTATCGAAGAGTTTTGCAGATTACGTGGTGTAAAAAATGTAGAAGAGATCAAAAAAGAGAAATAAAAATGAACTTTTTAAAATCAAACTTATTCATAATAGTATTTGTAATGATAAATTATTGTCAAGCACAAATAGCAAAAACTTGTGATGATTTTAAGAATATAATTGTAATTGATAAAATTTCAGATAATCAATATTCTAAAATAGTATTTGATAAGAAATATCACACAGAATTTACATCAGAAAATAAATCTGAATATATTAAATCTAAGATTGATTACAATAAAGTAAATCCGTGTGTTATTACTTTAGAAATTATTGAAGTTACAGATAAAAATTTTCCTTTTCCAATAGGAGAAAAAATGATTTTAGAATTAACGAATTTCGAAAATGATAATATTTCTTACGTTGCAAAAGTTAGAGATATTGAGCATCATGGAGTTTATAAAGTGTTATCTAAATTAGATTAAATATTTTATTCATGCGAATTTGGTCTGTTCATCCGAAATATCTCGATGCAAAAGGAATTGTAGCACTTTGGCGCGAAACGCTTTTGGCAAAAAATGTTTTGGAAGGCAATACAAAAGGTTATAAAAATCATCCGCAATTAACTCGTTTCAAGGCAATTGAAAAACCGCTTGAAGCGATTAATCAATATTTAGCAGAAGTTTGGGACGAAGCCACAAGACGAGGATATAATTTTGACCGAAATAAAATTGATTTTGATTTTACAAAGATTAAAATTGAGGTTACAACAGGTCAAATGCAATATGAATTCAACCATTTATTAAAGAAGTTAGAACAAAGAGATCCTGAGCGATTCAAACAATTTGAAAACCTTAAAATGGTTGATTGCGCGGAGATTTTTGAAGTAAAAGAAGGAGAGATAGAAAAATGGGAGATCATTTCTTAGAAGAATATTTTGCGAAAGCAAAAGAAAAACAACGCGAACACAAAAAGTTTTTGGAGAAGTTGAAGAAGAAACCGCCTAAAAACTTGGATCAGAAAATGGAAGAAATTCACGAAGATGTTTTCAATCGTATTGATTGTCTTTCTTGCGCGAATTGTTGCAAAACAACTGGTCCACTTTTTACACAAAAAGATATTGAGCGTTTAGCGCATGTTTTTCGAATCAAACCAAGTCAATTTATTGATAAATATTTACGAATTGATGAAGATAACGACTACGTTTTGCAGCAAGTTCCTTGTCCGTTTTTGGATAGTGAAAATTATTGTTTGGTTTACGAAGATCGCCCGAAAGCTTGCCGTGAATATCCACATACAGATCGCAAAAAGTTTTATCAAATTAATCATCTTACCATAAAAAACACGCTAATTTGTCCTGCGACTTACGAAGTTGTAGAACAAATGCAGAAAGAAATAAAAGTATAAATGGAAACACCTCTAAAAATAATCGCATTTATTATGTTGATATTTCCGACAATTTATCAAGGAATTGCTGGATTTAGAACCAAAGATGCTACTGTTGTAAAAAAAATTGCTTGGCGCGCCGTTTTGATGCAAATCATGGGAACGCTTTTGGCTTATTTTATCTTCATAAAAATTGGTCAAGACAAACAAGTTGCCATTTATGTTGGCTTTATGTTTTTTACGTCGCTTGCAATTTTAGTCCTAATACAAA
This sequence comes from Empedobacter sp. UBA5987, assembly GCF_002429865.1. NCBI lineage: Bacteria > Pseudomonadati > Bacteroidota > Flavobacteriia > Flavobacteriales > Weeksellaceae > Empedobacter > Empedobacter sp. UBA5987. Next base: position 54,577 of record NZ_DJBB01000031.1, on the reverse strand, counting down.
ACATTTTGATTTACTTAAAAAATAATAGTAATAATTAAAACGTCGCTCTATGAGCGACGTTTTTTTAATATCATTAAGCTAATAAATTAACGTATTGTTCTGCTTTTTCGGTTAGTTTAGTTTTTACTTGATCATAATTTGAATCAAAAAAACTTCGTAATCTGAACTTTGATTTTTTGGTTTGAATAGTTAGAATTTGATTGCGATTCAAGCGAAAAATGTCTTCTTCTTCGTACAAATAATAAATTGCTCGATATGGAATTTCATCTTTTTTGAAAATTGTTCTGATTTCGAACGTTTCTTCTTTTAACGTAAATAAGGTCAAATTAAACGTTAAATCGTATAAAATAGACATCGATGCAAGTAAAGAAATCATGAAAACGCCAATGCGTAAAAAAGGTTCGTCTATCCAAAAATTTCCTCCAAACCAAAAAGCTTTGACAAACGTAAAGTTAACCATCATTAATAATAGAAAAATGATGACGAGAAGAAGTGTTTGCCAACTAAGTTTAGATTTTACCATCTGTTTAGATTTATACTAATTTACAATTTTTTTGAACAGATTTAGAAAATTTTTCTACAAATAAAAAACCTCAGATAAATCTGAGGTTCATTATATTTTAAAAATGTTATGTTATAAAATTTCAATACTAAAACTATGATTGAGATAATTGTTATAATCCAAGATTTATGCCAAACTGAATCATTTTACGATTATCAAATGTGTTATCTTTAAAATAATTGTTCAAATCTTTTCTTACAAAAACATCAATCAATCCTAAACCAATTGTTATTTCAGCTCCGTAGATAAAATTATTCACATTATAATTTCCACGTTCTTTGTTGCGAACACCATCTCCTTTGTAAATATTATTCGATGATAACAACGTTCCTCCATACATATACGCTGCGATATAGTGTTTTCCTTGCGGACGATATGCAAAATCATCGGTAATATTTTTGACTTTCGAAAAGTTGTATTTAAATCCAACCGGAACCATAAAATAGGCCGAACGCAATTTCGATTTATCTAACGATTTATCACTTTTTACCAAGCCAACATTTCCATTTTCATCACGATTAAAGCGCATATCATCGTCGATGCGATACGTTCTCCACGAAAATAATCCTCCTGCCAAAAAGTTAACAGGACTTGTTAACGATAATTGTCTTTCGTACATTAAACCTACTGTAATGTTGCTCGAAAACTTCTCGTGTTTGTTCAATTCCTCATCTTTTTTTCCTGTAAACGCCATGTATCCAAAAGAAGCATAACCATTAATTTGATTCGCAATTCGGTAACGTTTCGTCACATCTTGTTTCGTTTTTGGCGTAATTGGATCTTCGCCGTTCATAATCGAAAATGCAACTTGTTGTTTGATGATATCATCTAAATTGAAATTTACCTCCTGAATACGATCATTTATCGTTCCCGAATACACGCTCGCAATCGCTTCTTTCTTCGCTGTAGCCTCAGAAGCATTCAGTTTTCCTTCTGTTAATTCTTTGTCAACTGCCGCAATTTTCTTTTCCATTGCAGATTTTTCTTCCTGAACAATTTGACGAATCACTAACGTAAATTCGCTGATGCGATCTTTTACAATTGGACTGATTTTTTCTTCATTTTTATCATTCAAATCAAATGTAAATTTTTGAGCATATAGTGATGTAGCTGATAAGCATAATAATCCTGCTACGATAAGTTTTTTTATCATAATCTTGCTAATTTAGGGATATTAATGTTTTATTTGAAGCCGATAGAAACCACGCGCGATTGGTTTGACTCCTTTAGATTTTCTTTATTTTCGATCGAATACAACAACATATTTGGATCTACAAAATTCTTATTCTTTTTGTTCACTTTTACAGAATCTAATGTTGTGTTAGCTGCAATATTTTTCTTTGGTTGAGCTTCTGATTTTAAATCTTCTTTCTTCTCTACAATAGCTTCTTTCTTCGTTGGAAAAGCCATTTCAACTTGTTGAGATTCTTCGTTTATTGCCACTTGAACTTTACCATGTTGAATTGGTTTCTTCTCTTCTTGTGTCTGAATTTCAACTTCTTTTTTAGAAGAATCAATCTTTTCATTATTCGCTAAAATCGATTCTGAAGAATGAACTGTATTAGAGTCTGATTGAATTTGTTGCGGATTATTTTGTTCCTGATGATTTACAAATTCTTTTGGTTGATCATCTTTCGATTGATTCGAGAATAAATAAATTGATGTAGAAACCGTAAATAACGCCACAACCGCAGCAGACAACCACCATTTAAAATTTGATTTTTGTGGTGATGGAGCGACATCCATACGAGCTTGAATTCTGTCCCACGCATCATGAGAAGGATTCAATTCACGATTTTCTAAATCGTCTTTTATATAGTTTGATATTTTATCGTTGTTTTTCATTTGTCATTTTCTTTTTACTTAGAACAATTTCTTTCAGTTTTGCCTTTGCTCGAAACAATTGCGTTTTGCTGGTCGACACCGAAATATTCAGCATTTCTGAAATTTCTTGATGCGAATAATCTTCGAGAATATGAAGATTAAACACCAATCGATAAGGTTCTGAAAGTTGATCTAACACCTCTTGCACATTAAAATTTAACCACGTTTCCTCTACTTCTTCATCCGCTTCATCATAATTAGAAACTCTTACATCATCAACATAAATCAATGTTTTATTTGCACGTAAAAAAGTTAAACATTCGTTGACCATGATTCGACGCATCCAACCTTCGAAACTTCCTTTATTTTGAAATTTTTCGATATGATTAAAAACTTTACAAAAACCATTAATCATACAATCTTCTGCATAATGCATGTCTTCGATATAGCTTCTACAAACGCTCAACATCTTTTTGGAGCTTTGTTCGTAGAGTTCTTTTTGCGCCAAAGCATCGTTCTTTTTTAGTCGATCGACTAAAATTTCTTCTTTACTTTTTCGATTTAGTACAAATAATTTCACGTGTGTTAATTGCTTTCTTACTTAATAGACTCAAGGTTTGTAAAAAGGTTACAGAAAATTAAACATTTTTTTTGAAATGATTTGATATAGAACGAAAAAAGCTCGCAATTAGCGAGCTTTTTAATCATATTTATCAAAAATAAATTATTTCTGAAACGAATCTTTATTCAATTCGTATAATATTTTAAGACCTTTTATTGTGTGTAAACGATCATCAATATCAATTTTATCTGTCAACGATTTGTAAACACCGCCAACTCCTCCTGTCGAAATCACATAACATTGTTCTCCTTCTTCGGCATTGATACGATCAATCATTCCTTCAACCATACTCAAAAAACCATAAACCATTCCTGATTGCATGCAAGATTCTGTATCTGATCCTAAAACAGTTTTAGGTGCTTTCAGTTCGACTGTTGGTAATTGAGCTGTTTCTCCCACCAACGAATTTAAGGCAGTAATAATTCCAGGAGCAATTACTACTCCACCAACACTTGCCGATTCGTCGATGCCTAAGAAAGTTAGCGCAGTTCCAAAATCAATGACAATTTTTTTGCCTTGATAATTTTGATAATGTGCAGCTACTGCATTCGCATATAAATCTGTTCCCATTTGGTTTGACTTATGCTTGATTGCTGATGGCGTATTACGATCTACAACCATTGGTTTGAACTTGTGAATCTTTTGTAACGCAATCTTAACGCTTGCTGTAAGTGGTGGTACAACCGAACCTATCACAATATCTGTAATATCATTTTTCGAAATTCCGAAAGGCTCGTACATGTTCGAGAATTTTGCAAAAAACTCGTATTCGGTACGATAAGGTTTTGAATTGATTGTCCATGTAATAATCTCCGTTTCACTTTTGAAAACTGCGAAACGAAGATTAGTATTTCCAATATTTACTGCTAATAACATTATTTTGTAAATACGTTATTTTTATCGTTTACATCTGCCAAACGTTTTGTTGGATCGATGGTAACTTGTTTAACTTCTTTCGAAACTTTAACATCATAGGTAGGTTTTGTCCAGAACCAATCTTCTAAAATAGTTCTTTTTGCACCTTGATATTCTACTAAGTTTTCTGTTGGTTTTTCTCCACGCATTTCACGTAAAGGAATGTAGAATAATTCTTTTGAACCATCTGTATATTCTACCAATAAATCAATAGGCATTGCAAAATCTGATTTGTTTGCAATTGTGATTGTGTTTCCGTTTACAGCTTCTACAGCGTAATCAATTTTGCGTGTTGTGTTCAAGAATAAATTAAAATACCATTTAAGATTAATTCCAGAAACTTCTTCTGCTACACGTTTGAAATCATTCCCTGATGGATGTTTGAATTTCCATTGTTTATAGAATTCTAGGAATGTTTTGTTTAAATTATCATTTCCAATAATATATCCCAATTGAATTGCTAAAACTTGACCTTTGTAATACGCTTCTAAAGAGTATGCATAATTTGTATTATAATAGTCTGCTAATAAACTTGCAGGTTCTTCTTTACCAGAAAGTGCTAAATTAATATATCCTTTGTAGGCATCTGGATTTGGATTTGAAGGCATTACTTTTAATTTATCTACAACATTAAGGTGCGCCATTTGCTCTACATATGATGTAAAACCTTCGTCGAACCACTCGTTGTATGTTTCATTGATACCAAATAATTGTTGGTACCAAGAGTGAGCTGCTTCGTGGAAAATAGTTCCGATTAAGCTATTTAAATTACTTCCTCCAGCAATTAAAGTTGCAGTACCATATTCCATACCACCGTCACCACCTTGAATAATTGAATATGTTTTCCAAGGATATTCGCCAAAGTGTTCAGAATTATAATCGAAGAAACCTAATGCGTAAGGCATTGCTTGTTTCCATGCAGAAGATTTATCATTGTCTTGGTAAACTAAATATACTTCAACACCATGCTTTGATTTTGCATGTTCTACAATAAATTCTTTATCCGCAGCCCAAACAAAATCGTGAATATTTTCAGCTTTGAAATTCCAAGCTACTTTTCCATTCTTTGTTTTGATTGTTGGATTTTTTACATAACCTTTTACATTATTTGGATTTTGTAACTCTCCTGATGCTCCCACAACATAATCTTTATCGATGTTAATTGTTACATCAAAATTACCAAAAGGAGCAAAAAATTCGCGACCAACATATTCATCTAAATGCCAACCTTCTGGATCGAATTCTGCCATTTTTGGATACCATTGCGCCATAGAAAATTCTACACCATCTTTCGAATTACGTCCAGAACGACGAATTTGTTCAGGAACTTGCGCATTCCAAACCATATCGAAAGTAGATGTTTGTCCTTCTGCAATTGGTTTTGCTAGCGTAACTTCTAAGATTGTTCCATCAACTTTATACGAAACAGCTTTACCATCTTGCTTTAGAGAAGTCACTTTTTGATAACCGATTTGATCTGGTTTTAATTCAGAAATACGGCTAACATATTTAGGATTTTCTTTTGTTCCAACATTCGTTGCCATTCTTTTATCAGGATCTGGAATGTTTTGCAAACGATTATCCATCATACTTCCTGGTTGAAAAGCATTAAAATACAAATGAAAATAAACTTTATTCAGGCTTTGTCCTGAATTGTTCGTGTATTTCAATTGCATTTTTCCATTATATTGATACGCTTTTTCATTCATATCAACATCAATCTTATAATCTACCTTTTGTTGCCAATATCCTTTGCGTTGCGCAAAAGCAAATTGTACCAAACAAAGGCAAATTAGTAAAGTAAATTTTCTCATTTCTAACTAATCATTAAACTTTAATCTCTCAAAAATACTAAAAAAAGCTCGTGTCAAGTACTTGACACGAGCTTTTAAATAATAAATAATAAAAAACTATATAATATTCATTCTACAATTACCACATTGGCGTTTGCAAAAATGAAGATAATATTCCTGGAAAAATTCCCATCACAATTAAGATAACCATTCCAATGATTAAAAGGAAATTCGTTAATCCGTCTTGTGTTTTTAATTTGTTTTTTCCTTTTTTGAAATACATGTAGTTGATGATTTTGAAGTAATAATACATACTCAAAACTGCCATAACCAATGCAATTACAATCAAAAATAGGTTTTTATCGTTTGTTCCTCCAATACTTAATGCCATAAATTTCGCGAAGAAACCTCCTGTTAATGGAATACCTGCTAACGAAATCAAAGAAATTGTCATCGCTGCAGCCAAAACTGGATTTGCTTTCCCTAAACCAATGAAACTTTCAAATTTTGGATTTTTGAATTGATCAATCGTATAGAAAATAATGAAATTCGCAACCGAATAAGCAATCGTATAGAACATCAAAGCCTCTTTAGAAGCTGAATTGATGTTGAACAAAACAAATAACATGAAACCTGCTTGCGCGATTGATGAATAAGCCATCAAACGTTTGACAGATTTTTGAGAAACTGCTCCGAAGTTTCCGATAAATAACGTCAAAATGATAATTGACGCGAATAATAAACGGTAATATTCGGCATATTCTACATTTGTTGGGAATGATTTTAGGACTAAAATAAATCCTAAAAATGATCCTCCTTTGATGATTGTCGACATAAACGATGTAAACACAGTTGGTGTTCCGTCGTAAACGTCTGGTGTCCATGCGTGGAACGGTGCTGCAGAAACTTTGAAACAAAATGCGAAGATGATTAAACACCATCCTGCGTAATAAATTGTTTCGAAATCTTTGTTATAGTTTACCAATTGATCAACCATAAAAGTTCCTGTTGCGCCGTACAAAAATGTTACACCTAACATCAAAATTCCTGTTGAGAAAGCTCCCATCAAGAAATATTTTACAGAAGCTTCTGTACTTCTAAGACTTTCTTTGTTTGTTCCTGCAATAATGTACATTGGAATTGACATTAATTCGATTCCTAAGAACATAATTACTAAGTTGTGGAATTGTGCTAAAACTGCGATTCCTGTAAAAGAGAAGAAAATTAAGGCATAATATTCTGCCACGTGTTTTCCTACTTTTCCAAACAAATCTTTGTTCAATAATAAGTAAAAAATTGCCAATCCTGCCAATGCGATAAAGAACGAAACGCCGTAAAGCGATTGTCCAATCATATTATCGAATTTTCCTGCGAACATTGAGCAACCTTTCAATTCGAAAATTCCTCCTACAATCATTCCGAAAAACAGAACAACAGAAAGTATATTTAAGGCACGATTATTTTTGATGTAGAATCCACTAAACATCAAAATAATACCTGAAAGTGCTGATAAAATAATCGTATTCATATCTATTTATTCAAAAATGATTAATGTGCTAATAAATTAAAAATTGGTGTTGGATAAACTCCTAAAATAATCACGATGATTGCGATTACAGAAATAACTGCAATTGGTCCAAAACCTCCTTTTTGAGCATCTTTTTGTTTGATGTTTTTCACTTCTCCAAACAATAATGCGCTTGATAATCTCAACGTATAAACGGCAGATAAAATAACACCTAAACAAGCTACTACACATAAAACTGGATTGTGTGTAAATAATGCAGAAAGCATCATAAACTCTCCGATGAATGAGCTTGTCAATGGTAATGCTACGTTTGCTAAACCGAATATCATGAATAAGATAGATAATGTTGGATCAACTTTTGCTAAACCACCAATCGATTTGATGTCTGTCAAATCATATTTTCTTTCCATAATATCTACACATAACCATAATCCTAAAACAACTAAACCATGTGAAAACATTTGGAAATAAGCTCCTGCTACACCATTTGCTAATTCAGAAAATAATGACACAAAAATTAAAGCTAAGTGAGCAATCGAGCTATATGCAATAATTTTCTTCACATTTTTTGCACTCAAAGCTATTAACGAGGCATAAACTAATCCGAAAATTGCTAAATAAGTAATGTATTTGAACAATTCTGAAATCGTTGGAAACATTCCCAAATACCAAGTAACCACTGCAAATAATCCCATTTTCGCCATCAAAGCTGAAAGTACAACTGTTAATGGAGTTGGTGATGTTTTATAGATTGTTGGTTGCCATGTATGAAATGGAAAGATTGGAATTTTAATCACAAAAGCGATTAAGAATAACAATGCCAACGCTGTGTTTGTTGAATAATGCGGTCCTGTAACTTGTACAACATCTGTTAATAAAAATGATGCTGGTTGTAAGAAAAATCCGATGTAAATAATTCCTCCTAACATAAACATCGATCCTAAAATCGTGTATAAGAAGAATGTCATATTTGCGCGAATTTTGTCTTTTCCAATTCCAAATAATCCGATTAAGAAATAAACTGGAATTAAGACAACTTCCCAGAAGAAATAGAATAAAATTAAATCTTCTGCTAAGAAAACTCCGTTTAATCCTGCTAAAGTGATTAACAATAATCCATAGAATGTATTGCTATATTTTTGTTTTGTTGTTGATAAATAAACAAAAAGAGCTAAGTAAGTAAGGTTAGTTAATAGAATCATTAATCCTCCCAAACCTTGAGCATTTAACGCGAAATAAGTTTTAACGCTGTTGAAATTGAACCATTGTGTTTGAAACGTTAACTCGTTGTTTCCACCTTTGCAAGTGATAAACAAGTACAACGCCAACAACGCTCCACCAACGAATGCTCCTAACCATCTTTGTGGTTTTTGACCTTGCATTAATAGCATAAAAACTCCTACTATTAATGGTAAAATGATAAATAAAGATAAAAGCATTACTAACCTATTTTGAAATTAAATACCCCATAAAAAAGATTGCGATACCTGCCACGATTCCTACAACCATTAGCATAATATAGAATCCTACATTTCCGTTTTGTAGCTGACGTACATTTTTTGATGCGCGACCAGAAACAGTTCCAACTCCTAAAACAAAAGCTGCAATTCCTGCTTTTTCTACATATTTTTTCAAGACATCACCCAACTCGAACAATGGTTTTACAATTGCATTGTCATATAACTCGTCGATGTACCATTTGTCTTCAAAGAATTTTGCAATTCCTGTTGCTTCACCATCTACATGGTTTGTGTATTTCTTGATTGCATAATAAATTGCACCAAGTACACAAAGTAATAAAGCTCCCATCATCATCCATTCTGTTGCATGAGAAACATGATGAGCTTCTCCGATTGATACAACTCCACTTAAGAAAGTTTGAAGTTTATGTCCGTCTTGCATAAACAACGCTGGAATTCCGATATAACCTGCAAAAACAGAAAGAACTGCTAAGATGATTAATGGAATTGTCATTGCAGCTGGACTTTCATGCGGATGAGCTTCTTTATCTCTTAAATCTCCTAAGAAAGTCATTGCATATAAACGGAACATATAGAATGCTGTCATCACAGAAACGATAAATCCGATTCCGTAAACAACTGGATTAGAAACAAACATTCCTAATAACATTTCGTCTTTCGAGAAGAAACCTGATAAACCTGGAATACCAGCGATTGCCAAACATCCAATCAAGAAAGTGATATGTGTAATTTTCATGTATTTGCTCAAACCTCCCATTTTGCGCATATCTTGCTCGTGGTGCATTCCGTGAATTACAGAACCTGCCCCTAAGAATAATAATGCTTTGAAAAATGCATGCGTCATTACGTGGAAAACTGCTGCGATATACGCTCCAGATCCAATTGCTGCGAACATTAATCCTAATTGAGAAACTGTAGAATAAGCCAATACTTTTTTGATATCGTTTTGACGCATTGCAATCGTTGCAGTAACAAAAGCTGTTGCAATTCCTACGTACTGAATAACTTGTAATGTGATTGGCGCTGCCGAAAATAATTCGTTGCAACGTGTAATCATAAAGATACCTGCCGTTACCATTGTTGCAGCGTGAATAAGTGCTGAAACTGGCGTTGGTCCTGCCATCGCGTCTGGTAACCAAGTAAATAATGGTAATTGAGCCGATTTACCTGTTGCTGCTAAGAATAACAATAATGTGATTCCTGTTAATACAAAACCTGTAAATGCAGATGGATCAATTGCTAATTGGCTGAATACTTTTACATATTCTAACGTTCCAAATTCTTTGAAAATCCAAAACATTGCCAATAAGAATCCAACATCTCCAATACGGTTCATGATGAAAGCTTTCTTTGCTGCTTTGATATATTCTGGATTTGTAAACCAAAAACCAATTAATAAGAATGAACAAAGTCCAACTCCTTCCCATCCAATAAACATCATTACGAAATTGTTTCCCATAACAAGAATCAACATAAAGAAGATGAATAAATTTAGGTAAGAAAAGAATTTTGCAAATCCTTTGTCTTCGCTCATGTAAGCCGAGCTGTACACGTGAATTAAAAATCCAACTCCTGTAATAATTAACAAGAACAAACTCGTTAATGCATCAATTTGAAATGCAAACGGAACTTGTAAAGTTGGAATATTGATAATATCAAATGCCTTAAAAATTAATGGTTGTGCATCTGCTCCTGATGGAACTGACATAAAAACCATGATTGATAAAATGAAACTTGCTAAAACTGCTCCACTTCCGATGAAAGTAACTAAGCTTTTTGAAAGTACATTTCGTCCTAAACCGTTAATCAAAAATCCTATGAATGGAATCAAAGGAATTAACCATATATACTGCTCCATTCTTAACCTTTTAAACGATTTAACACATTAATATCTACCGAGTATACTTTTCGGAACAATAAAATTATTACTGATAATCCTACAGCAACCTCAGCCGCGGCTACAACCATAATAAAGAATACTAAAAGTTGTGCATCTGTTCCTTTTTCTAATGCTGGATTTGCATGATAGTGCATTTTTGAGAACGCTACTAACAACAAATTCACAGAATTTAACATCAATTCTATACACATAAAAATGACAATTGCGTTACGACGTAGCATAACACCTGCCATTCCTATTCCGAATAGGATTAATGATAAAGTAATATAATAACTGATTGGTAACATCTTTTACTTTTTATATTTAATCCAATAATTCTTCGTCCTTTTTCGATAACATCACCGCTCCAATCATTGCAGAAATAAACAAAATACTGCTCAACTCGAATGGTAAAACATATTCTGAATATAACAATGATCCTAAGTTGTGAATCAATCCTAAATCACCTGTTCCCATTTCTACAGCTGTGTTTGCAGAAGCTTGATTTTGTGAGAAAATACCAATTGTCAAGGCAACAAATAACAAAGAGATTAAACTCGCTGCTAATATTTTTGCTGGTCGACCAAATGATTTCTTTTCACTATTCAAGTTCATCAACATCACCACGAATAAGAACAATACCATAATTGCTCCGGCATAGACAATGACATTTACAATTGCCAAAAACTGTGCGTTTAGCAATACATAATGTCCGCTGATGCAGAAGAATGTTACGATTAAATATAAAATGGAATGTACAGGATTTTTACTGAACACCATTAGTAGCGCACTTAACACCGTTAAGCTCGACAAAACATAGAATAAAATGATAGGTAATTCCATTAATTTGTAGCTTTTTTCGGGATTAATAAATCTTCTTTCGAATAGATAAAGTTTTGACGTTTGAAACTTGCTGGTGGAACTGTTTGCGATAAATAAACAGCATCTTTTGGACAAGCTTCTTCACAGAATCCACAGAAAATACAACGTAACATGTTAATTTCATATTTCGCTGCATATTTTTCTTCGCGGTAAAGATTTTCTTCACCAGGAAGTCTTTCTGCTGCTTCCATTGTAATCGCTTCTGCTGGACAAGCCAAAGCACAAAGTCCACAAGCCGTACAATTTTCGCGATCTTCTTCATCTCTATTCAAAACGTGTAATCCTCTAAATACAGGACTAAACGGTCTTTGTTTTTCTGGATAACTAATTGTTGCTTTCTTCGAAAAGAAGTGCTTCAATGTAATCATCAACCCTTTTGCGATAGAAATCAAATAGATACTTTCCCAAAAAGTAAGGGGTTTACGTTCTACTTGTTTTACTCTATTTGTAATTGGTTTCATACTTTTAATGATTTTGATGATTCTACTTGTTTAATAATAAAATCACTAAGCCTGTAATTAACATATTGATTAATGCTAAAGGCAATAATTTTTTCCAACCTAAATCCATTAATTGGTCATATCTGAAACGAGGAATCGTCCAACGCACCCACATATAGAAGAAGATGAAGAAACAAGCTTTACCGAATAATGAAAGGAAATTAAGAATTGCCGTTCCATTCACTCCGATAGAGTTTACTAATGTTGCATCGTCTACAAATGGGATATCGTATCCACCAAAATATAAGGTAGAAATTACTACAGAACTGATAAACATGTTGATGTATTCTGCGAATAAGAAGAATCCCATCTTCATCGAAGAATATTCTGAGTGATAACCTCCAATTAACTCATTTTCTGCTTCTGGTAAATCGAACGGAGTACGGTTAGTTTCTGCGAACGAACAAACCAAGAAAATAATAAATCCTAATGGTTGTAATAAGATAAACCACGCATGCTCTTGTTGATAATGTACAATATCACTCAATTTTAAAGAACCTGTCATCATCAAAATTGTGATTAACACTATTCCCATCGGTAATTCGTACGAAATAATCTGCGAAGCTGCACGCAAACCTCCCATTAAAGAGTATTTGTTGTTCGATGCCCAAGCACCAATCATAATTCCATAAACACCTAAACTTAATACACCTAAAATGTATAAAAATCCGATGTTAACATCTGCAATTTGAGGAACAACTACACGATCTCCAATCTCGAAAGCTGTCGACCATGGAATAACTGCACCTGTCATACAAGCTACAATCATTGCCAAAGATGGACCTAAGATGAATAAAAATTTATTCGAATCTTTTGGTGTAATTTCCTCTTTCGAGAATAATTTTAAACCATCGGCAAGCGGTTGTAATAAACCAAAAATACCTGCACGGTTTGGTCCGATACGATCTTGTAAGAATGCTGCAACTTTACGCTCAGCCCAAGTAGAGTACATGGCAACAACTAATGCAAAACCAATCATTACGCCTACTAAAGCTAACTTTTCTAATGCATCAGCAATAAATTCTTCTGTCATTTTTGTTAATTTTATTTACGAATGATTAATCTTTAAAATCTTTACTTGTTGCTGGTCCATCAATTTTAGATAAATCACGATTTGGTTCATTTACTTCTGAAACCGAATGAATATCTAATAAAATTTTTGGATCGCGTTTGATAACTTTCGGAAGTGTTTCTTTTGGCTCCACTTTGTTCTCAAAGTAATGACCTTGACGAACAACAGAATCTTTAGAAATTTCTGAAGGTTTTTCTAACGTCCAATCGTTGATATCTTTTTTATCGAAACGACATGTGTTACAAATCCAATCTTTTACTTCGTTAAATTCATCTTTGCGAGCTGTTACACGGAAAACTTCATTCCCACGGAACCACACTTGTGCTTTACCAGAACAAGTCGGACAATCGCGATGAGCATCAACTGGTTTCAAGAACCAAACACGATTTTTGAAGCGGAACGTTTTATCTGTTAATGCTCCTACTGGACAAACATCAATAATATTTCCGATGAATTCGTTATCTAAACTTTTGTTGATATGCGTTGAAATTTCAGCGTGATCTCCACGATTCATTACGCCATGCTCACGACAACCTGTGATTTGATCCGCAGTTTTTACACAACGATAACACAAAATGCATCGGTTCATGTTCAACTGAATATTTGGACCTAAATCTTCTTTAGGGAATGTACGACGATCAAATTCGTAACGCGTCGCTTCTGCTCCGTGTTCGTAACTTAAATCTTGTAATTTACATTCTCCTGCCTGATCACATACTGGACAATCTAAAGGATGGTTGATTAATAATAATTCAACAATACCTTTACGTGCCTCAACTGTACGCTCAGACGTTTTATTGCCTACAACCATTCCATCCATAACTGTTGTACGACAAGACGGAACCAATTTTGGCATTGGGCGAGGATCTGCTTCACTACCTTTTGATACTTCTACCAAACATGTTCTACAGTTTCCTCCTGTATTTTCTAATTTACCGTAGTAACACATCGCTGGAGGTGCTACTTCTTTACCAATCATACGAGCGGCTTGAAGGATCGTTGTTCCCGCAGGTACTTCAATCGTTTCGTTATCGATAGTAACTTTAAATAATGGTGTTTCTTCTGCCATCTTCGTATTAATTTGCGGTTTCTTTAATTTCGATTGGATCAGCATAATGTGCTAAACCAAAATTACGCATCAAACATTCTTCCGGATTATTAATATGCCATTCAAACTCATCACGGAAGTGACGAATTGCCGCTGCTACTGGCCAAGCCGCTGCATCTCCTAATGGACAAATTGTATTTCCTTCGATTTTACGTTGAACATCCCATAACAATTCGATGTCAGACATTTTTCCTTTTCCTTCATCGATTCGTTTCAAGATTTTTTCCATCCAACCTGTTCCTTCACGACAAGGTGAACATTGTCCACACGATTCGTGACGATAGAAACGAGCTAATGTATACGTGTGGTAAACAACATCTTGATCTTCATCTAAAACAATAAATCCTCCGGAACCCATCATTGTTCCTGTTTGGAAACCTCCTTCTGATAAACTTTCGTAATTCATGTAACGAGGTTTACCTTCGGCAGTTTTTAACAATAAGTTTGCTGGAACAATTGGCACAGAACTTCCTCCAGGAATACATGCTTTAAGGCGTTTTCCATTTGGAATACCTCCACAATATTCGTCTGAATAAATAAATTCTTCAACCGTAATTGTCATATCAATTTCATAAACGCCTGGTTTATTAATATTACCACAAGCTGAAATTAATTTTGTTCCTGTAGAACGTCCAACTCCAATTTTAGAATACGCTTCTCCTCCAATTTCAATAATTGGAACAATTGCAGCAATTGTTTCTACATTATTTACAACCGTTGGTCTTCCCCATAAACCTTTAACAGCTGGGAAAGGTGGTTTAAGACGTGGATTTCCACGTTTACCCTCTAACGATTCTAACAATGCCGTTTCCTCACCACAGATATAAGCTCCACCTCCACGTTGAACATAAATTTCGCAATCGAAACCTGTTCCTTGAATGTTTTTACCTAACCAACCAGCAGCTTTTGCTTCGTCGATTGCTTCTTCTAAAATTTCTGCAACCCACGCATATTCTCCACGGATATAAATAAATGATGTATTAGAACCTAAACAGAATGATGAAATCAGAACTCCTTCAATTAATAAATGAGGAATATATTCCATCAAGAAACGGTCTTTGAACGTTCCTGGTTCAGATTCGTCTGCATTTACCACTAAGTGTCTTGGAACACCTTCTGGCTTTGCCAAAAAGCTCCATTTCATTCCAGTTGGGAAACCTGCACCACCACGACCTCTTAAACCAGAAGTTTTTACTTCTTCTAAGATTTCATCAGTTGTCATTTTAAATGCTTTTTCAGCATTTGCATAACCACCGTTTTCGCGGTAAGCTTGATACTGACGAATTCCTGGAACATCAATATTTTTTAACAGTAATTTTTGTCCCATTATGCTAATTTTTTCAATTCCTCGATTAATTCGTCTACTTTCTCGATCGTTAAATTCTCACGATACGTTTTTCCTAACTGTAGCATTGGCGCGTAACCACATGCTCCTAAACATTCGGCTGGTTTTAATGTAAATAAACCATCTGCCGAAGTTCCACCAGCTTCAATATTTAATTTTGTTTTGATGTGTTCAATAATTTTGTCTGAACCTCTTAACATACAAGGTCCTGTTTGACAAACTTCTAACACAAATTTCCCTACAGGATTTAAGTTAAACATCGAATAAAATGAAGCTACTTCGTAAACTTCTACTGGTAAAATTTCTAATACTTCTGCAACATAATCTAAATGAGGTGTGTCTAACCAACCACCAAACTCAGCTTGTGCCACATGAAGCAAAGGAATCAATGCACTTTGTTTTTTATCCTCTGGATAACGTGCAATGATTTTATCTACTTTTTGTTGTGTCTCTTCTGAAAATTGAATTGCCATTTTTAATAATTTTTATTAAGCATCTAATTCTCCAGCAATCAAATTCAAACTACTCATTGTAATAATGGCATCTGAAATCATTGATCCTTCGATCAATTCTGGATAAGCTTGATAATAAATGAAACAAGGTCTACGGAAATGTAAACGGTATGGCGAACGACCACCATCAGAAACGAAATAATAACCCAACTCACCATTTGCAGCTTCGATTGAATTATAAATTTCTCCTTTTGGCATATCTACCTCTCCCATAATAATTTTGAAATGATAGATTAACGCTTCCATTTTTGTGTAAACATCTTTCTTTAGTGGTAAATAGAAGTCTGGAGCATCAGCATGATATTGCGTTGCTTCTTCTCCTTCTAATGCATCAATCTTTGCAATTGCTTGTTTGATGATGCTTAAACTTTGCCACATTTCTTGACCACGAACTAAGAATCTATCATAACAATCTCCCGTTGTACCAACTGGAATATCGAATTCGAATTCTTCGTAACGAGAATATGGTTTCGCTACACGAACATCATAATCTACACCAGCTGCACGTAAATTTGGTCCTGTGAAACCATAATTTAATGCACGCTCAGCCGAAATTCCTCCAACTCCTTGTGTACGATCCATAAAAATACGGTTACGTAAAAATAAGTTTTCAAACTCTGTTAAGACATCTGGAAACTCTCTCACGAAACGATGGATTTTTGTCCATGCAACTTCAGAAAAATCACGTTCAAAACCACCGATACGACCAATATTTGTTGTTAAACGAGAACCACAAATTTCTTCGTAAATCTCATAAATCAACTCGCGATATTTCATCATATAAAGGAATCCTGTAAATGCTCCTGTATCAACACCCATAATCGAATTACATACAATATGATCTGCCATACGAGCCAATTCCATAATGATAACACGCAAATAAGAAACTCGTTTTGGAACTTCAATTCCAACGAATTTCTCAACTGTCATGTGCCAACCTAAGTTATTTAACGGCGCCGAACAATAGTTCAAACGATCTGTTAAAGGTGTAATTTGGTACAAAGGTTTGCGTTCAGCAATTTTCTCAAAAGCACGGTGAATATACCCAACTGTAGGAACCGCAGATTTGATGATTTCACCATCAATCTCTAAAATATTTTGAAATACCCCATGTGTTGCAGGATGCGTAGGTCCTAAGTTTAAGGTAATTGTACTTTTTTCTAACGAACCATCTGGAAGATCAAGATGCTTTAATTTTTTAGTTTTCTCTTTTCCCATGGTTAATTTGCTTTTACATTAAAACCTCCATAATTGAAATCACCACCACGACCAAACATATCGTCGTCTTTATCTTTACGCGTTTGATCCTCTAATGGGAACTCTTTGCGTAATGGATGATAATCCATTTCTGGAACATTCATGACACGAATTAAATTTGGATGTCCTACAAAATCAACTCCATAGAAATCATACGCTTCGCGCTCTAACCAGTTAGCTGTTTCGAATAATTTAGTTGCTGTAAAAATCGAAGGTTTTTCGATCGGTAAAGCAAATTTTAATCGAACCTCAACTCCTTCGTATAGATTATAAACTAAATAGGTTACAACCAATTCTTCTCCAACATTATTAGGATAATGAATAGCTGTTAAATCCTTCAAAAATTTGAAAGATAATTGCTCATCATCATATAAATATTGTAAAATCTTTAGATTGAAATCTTTATTAGCGTATAAAGTCAATACACCGAAATGCTCTTCGTATCCGTATATATTTTCTTGAAATTTCTGAACCAAACGGTCTTTTATAAATGAATTGTCCATTATTTCAACTTATTTAATTCCATAACTTGCTAAAAGTTGTTGATATTCTTCGCTACTTCTACGACGAACACTTTCGCTCTCTACCAACTCCTGAATACGCATTACACCATCGATAATTGCTTCTGGACGAGGCGGACAACCTGGCACATAAACGTCGACTGGAATTACTTCGTCAATTCCTTGTAAAACTGAATATGTATCAAAAATTCCTCCCGAACTTGCACAAGCTCCAACAGCAATTACCCAACGAGGTTCTGCCATTTGGATGTAAACTTGCTTCAGAACAGGCGCCATTTTTTTAGAAATTGTACCCATTACCATCAACAAATCGCACTGACGAGGCGTAAAAGCCAAACGTTCAGATCCAAAACGTGCCAAATCGTATGTCGAACCCATTGTCGCCATAAACTCGATTCCGCAACAACTTGTCGCAAATGGTAAAGGCCAAATAGAGTTTTTACGCGCTAATCCAACTACTTTTGATAGTTGCATCGCCATAAAACCTTCACCTTCAAAACCACCTGGAGACTCTACAATCTTCACATTGGTATTGTGTGTTACTGGTCTTTTATTATGAATCATTATACTATTATTTTAGAATTTTAATCGCTCTATTTTTCCCAATTAAGAGCTCCTTTTTTGCGTACATACAAGTACATCACAAAGAATAATCCAACGAATGTTACAACTGCTGCAAAACCTTCCCAACCTAATTCTTTGAAATTCGCTGCATATGGGTAAAAGAAGATCACCTCTACGTCGAATAACACGAATAAAATGGCTACTAGGAAGTATTTAATTGCAAATGGCTGTCTTGCATTTCCTACTTTCTCAATCCCAGACTCGAAATTCTCTAATTTTTCGTCTGTTTTTCTGGACGGTCCAAGCAAATGTGTCGCAACGATAGTACCCGTTACAAACGCAAAAGCAACCACAAAAAGAATGAGAATAGGAATATAACTTGATGCTGTTTCCATAACTACTTTACTATTTTTCCAACTAATATTTTATCGATAAAAATAATAATAAAATATCATATTATTTATGTAAATTAGTTTTCAGCTAGTTATAGTTCTTTATATGATAAATTATATATCATTTATCTATATCGGAAGTTTGATGATTGAATAAAAAAAGGAGGACTAACAACTTGGTCAATTCTCCCTATGTATTTTATTAGATTACTAATTAAAACTTAAAAAAGTTAATGAATTAATAAATTTTGTAGATTTTGCAGTGCTTCATGCACAGTTTTGATATGTTCAAATCGTACTAACAATGTTGGATACTCTTCTCCTTTTTTGGGTGATTTTTCCTTAAAACTGATGTTTTTAGGGTTATTTTGAACGTAATTTAAAATTAATCTAAATTCGTCTGACTGATAAAATTCGCTTTGTGGTTTATTAATAAAATAAGCCAATAAAACTCCATTTTTCATCACCAAGCGTTCGAAACCTAATTTTTTACTGATCCATTTCAATTGAATTGATTCCAATAAATTTTCGGCTTCAATTGGTAATTTTCCGAAACGGTCAATCAAATTATTTTTAAACGTTTGTAAATCTGTTTCAGTTTCGATATCAGCTAATTCTTTGTATAATAACAAACGTTCTTCCGAACTTTCAATGTATTCATCTGGGAACATAATCTGTAAATCCGAATCAATCTGTACATCCGAAACATAGGATTTTACTTCTCCCGATTTTTGATCTTCGAACAAATCTTTGAAATCTGTTTCTTTCAATTCTTCAATTGCTTCATTCAAGATTTTTTGATACGTTTCGAAACCAATATCCATCATAAATCCTGTTTGTTCAGCACCTAAAAGATTTCCCGCTCCACGAATTTCTAAATCTTTCATGGCAATATTAAATCCAGAACCTAAATCAGAAAACTGCTCAATTGCTTGCAAACGTTTACGCGCTTCGTCCGTTAAAACCGAAAGTGGCGGCGCAACCAAATAACAGAACGCTTTGCGGTTACTACGACCAACACGCCCACGCATTTGATGCAAATCTGCCAAACCGAAATTCTGCGCATCATTAATTAAAATCGTATTCGCATTCGGAACATCCAAACCAGATTCGATAATCGTTGTTGATACAAAAACATCATATCGACCATCAATAAAATCGAGCAATACAGCCTCTAATTCTTTTCCATCCATCTGTCCATGACCAATCGCCACACGCGCATCAGGAACTAATCGTTGCACCATTCCTGCAATATCTTTCAACGATTGCACACGATTGTGAATGATATAAACTTGTCCACCACGTTGCATTTCGTACATAATCGCATCACGAAAAATCTCTTCATTGAAACCAACCAATTGCGTATCGACAGGCTGTCTATTTGGCGGAGGCGTTTTGATTACTGACAAATCTCGCGCAGCCATCAACGAGAATTGAAGTGTACGCGGAATTGGCGTCGCTGTCAACGTTAATGTATCAATATTTTCGCGAAGCGTTTTCAATTTATCTTTTACACCAACACCAAATTTATGCTCTTCATCCACAATTAATAAGCCTAAATCTTTGTACTCAATTTTTGGATTAACCAATTGATGCGTCCCAATCACAATATCAACTTGACCAGATTTTAAACCATCTAAAACGGCCTTTTTCTTTGCTCCTGTTACAAATCGATTGAGATAAGCAACTTTCACAGGCAAATCTCGTAAACGCTCTGAAAATGTTTTGAAATGTTGAAAAGCCAAAATCGTTGTTGGAACCAAAACAGCAACTTGCTTTCCATCTACTGCAGCTTTCATCGCCGCACGAATCGCGACTTCCGTTTTCCCGAAACCTACATCACCACAAACCAGGCGATCCATCGGGCGTTCAGATTCCATATCAGCTTTCACATCTTGCGTCGCTTTGTACTGATCGGGCGTATCTTCATAAATAAAAGAAGCTTCCAACTCATTTTGCAAATACGTATCAGGCGAATACGCAAAACCTTTTCTGGCACGACGTTTCGCATATAATTTAATCAAATCGAAGGCAATTTCTTTTACTTTCGCTTTGGTTTTATTCTTTAAATTTTTCCAAGCTGGCGAACCAAGTTTCGAGATTTTTGGCTCAGCGCCATCTTTTCCTCTAAACTTCGCAATTTTATGCAACGAATGAATATTAACGTACAGAATATCATTATTTTGATAAATCAATTTGATTGATTCTTGCGTTACGCCATTATTATTCAATCGTACTAGACCGGCAAATTTTCCGATCCCATAATCGATATGCGTCACAAAATCTCCAACTTGCAACGAATTGATTTCCTTTAGCGTAATCGCTTCTTTTTTGGAAAATGAATTTCGAAGATTGAATTTATGATATCGACCAAAAATCTGATGATCCGTATAACACGTTAATTTGATTTCTTCGTCAATGAAACCTTGATAAATAGAACCCAAAACTGGAATGTAAGAAACTTCTTTTCCAATATCTTCAAAGATTTCTTCGAAACGTTTGATTTGATTTTCATTTGAGCAAATCAGTGCATTTTTGAAACCTTCGGTTTTGTGTTCATTCAAATCATCAATTAATAATTCGAATTGTTTGTTAAAACTTGGTTGAGGTTTGAATGGTGATTCTATTTCTTCAACTGTTTCAAAATAAGATTTCATTGAACACTCAATTACACCAAAAGATGAAATTTGTTGAAGAAAACCATTTTCATTCAAAAATAATTGATTCGGTTCCGCTTGTTTAATTTCTCCTTTTAATTCAGAAAAAGCAGACTCAGCTTGTTCAAAATTCTTAGTAATTTGTTTTGCTAAAACAGAAATATTTTTGGCGATGATTAAACTATCTTTTGAAATATATTCTAAAAAACTCTCTCGCTTTTCATTAATCGATTTACTTTCGAGATTCGGAATAATCGTAATTTCTTTTGTCGTTGCAATAGACAATTGATTCTCGATATCAAACGTTCTGATAGTTTCCACCTCATCACCAAACAACGAAATACGATAAGGATGTTCATTCGAAAACGAAAAAACATCTATAATTCCTCCACGAATCGAGAATTCTCCCGGCTCAGAAACAAAATCAACACGATGAAAATTATAAGAAGATAAAACCTCCGTTAAGAAATCAATTCCCAAATCATTTCCAACCTTTACTTTAAGTGTATTGGTAGAAAGCGCTTTTTTTGTTACCACTTTTTCAGACAACGCTTCTGCGTACGTCACCACAATTTTTGGTCGTTTAGAATGCGATAACACATTTAAAACCTCCGTTCTGATAACAACATTCGCATTATTTACTTCCTCAATTTCGTAAGGACGCTTATATGATGACGGAAAAAATAGAATTTGTTCTTTATCAAACAATGTTTCCAAATCATTCAACACATAAGCCGCTTCTTCTTTGTCATCAAAAATTAGAATTGTAGGACGCGCAACACGATCATATAAATGCCCCGTTAAAATGCTCAATCCTGAACCTAAAAAACCTTTGATATTGACTTTATGCTGTGGATTATTTTTAAAATTGACAATAAGCTTCTGTACGAAATCTGAAGAATCGTATAAGCTAAAAACGTTGTGAATAGTTTTCTGTTCCAAAGTTTTGCAAATATAAAATTTTATAAACTTATTTTTAAACAATCTTCAAAAAAAGCAATGTTAAAATGCGAATTTTCAATTAATGAAAATTTTTCGGAAAATTTATAAAAAAAGTTGAGCTAAGTTAAAAAAATTAATCCTAGCTTTGATTTATCAAAAAAAGAAAATGAAATTAGTTCACAACATTATCAACTTGATTATTTTAGTCATTCTTATCCCAAGGAGTGGTAATTAGTTGTGTACGTACAAAATAACAATTAAAGCCACTTCATAACGAGGTGGCTTTTTTTATGGAGAAAAATTAATTAAACAATATTATGCAAAACAATTTCGTCATTATTATCATTATTATTTTAGTCTTGGTCTTACGATTAGGAAAGGTGGTTTTATGACGAATTTTTTGAACGATTTTTTATGAGCCACCTTAATTTAAGGTGGCTTTTTTTATGTTTTTAATACAAACAAATGTCAAATAAACAGTGATGAAAAACAACAAAGAAGCACTAAACAAACACAGCCGAACCGTAACGCAAGATGACACTTTACCCGCGTCACAAGCGATGTTACATGGGATTGGCCTAACTAACGAAGACCTAAAAAAACCGCTAATCGGAATTGCAAGTATGGGGTACGATGGAAATACTTGCAATATGCATCTGAATCAATTTGCACAGTTGGTACAAGACGGAATGAAAGCCGAAAACCTAATCGGATTGAAGTTCAACACTATCGGAATTAGCGATGGAATTACCAACGGAACTTCAGGAATGCGCTACTCTTTAGTAAGTAGAGAAATCATTGCAGATTCTATCGAAACTGTTTGTGCAGGACACTTTTACGATGGCGTAATTACTATTCCTGGTTGTGATAAAAACATGCCAGGATCGATTATGGCAATGGGACGTTTAAACCGTCCTTCAATCATGATTTATGGTGGAACAATTGCTCCGGGACATTACAAAGAAGAGGAATTAAACATTGTCTCTGCATTTGAAGCATTAGGTAAAAAATTAAACGGAAATCTTGATGACAAAGATTTTTGTGGAATCATTCAAAATGCATGTCCTGGTCCGGGCGCTTGCGGCGGAATGTACACAGCAAACACGATGGCAGCGGCGATTGAAGCTATGGGAATGAGTTTACCTTATTCTTCATCTTATCCTGCTCTTAGTCAAGAAAAGAAAAACGAATGTACTACTTCGGCGCATTACCTAAGAATTTTATTAGAAAAAGATATTAAACCAAGTGATATCATCACGAAGAATTCTTTAGAAAATGCCATCAAAACGATTGTTTTTTTAGGCGGAAGTACAAATGCTGTTTTGCACTTATTAGCAATTGCGGCTACAATGAACATCGAATTATCATTAGACGATATACAAGCAATAAACGATAAAACACCAGTAATAGCAGACTTAAAACCTAGTGGAAAATACTTGATGGAACATTTGAGTAAAGTTGGTGGAGTTCCTGCTGTTTTAAAGTATATGTTACAAGAAGATTTAATCGATGGAAGTTGTTTAACGGTTACTGGAAAAACATTAGCCGAAAATTTAGCATCGGTTCCTGATTTAGATTTCTCTAAACAAAATATTATTCGTCCATTATCTAATCCCATAAAAGAAACTGGACACTTACAAATGCTTTACGGAAACCTTGCTCCTGGCGGATCGGTATCTAAAATATCTGGAAAAGAAGGTTTTTATTTTAAAGGAAAAGCACAAGTTTTTAATAGCGAAGTTGAAGTTTTAAAAGCAATCGAAGATTTACAAATCAAAGCTGGAAGCGTTATCGTCATCCGAAACGAAGGTCCGAAAGGTGGTCCTGGAATGCCAGAAATGTTGAAACCAACATCTGCCATTATTGGAGCTGGATTAGGAGATAAAGTCGCTTTGATTACAGACGGACGATTTAGTGGTGGAACACACGGATTTGTCGTCGGACATATTACACCAGAGGCTTTTGAAGGAGGTCCAATCGCATTAGTCGAAAATGATGACCTCATCGAAATTGACATCAACAAGAATGAATTGAATCTTTTGGTTGATGAAAAAACATTAGAAAATCGAAAAAATAACTGGAAACAACCCGCATTAAAAGTAAAAAATGGAGTCTTATACAAATACGCAAAGCAAGTCGGAAACGCTTC
Source organism: Empedobacter sp. UBA5987 (assembly GCF_002429865.1). Taxonomy (NCBI): domain Bacteria; kingdom Pseudomonadati; phylum Bacteroidota; class Flavobacteriia; order Flavobacteriales; family Weeksellaceae; genus Empedobacter; species Empedobacter sp. UBA5987. The sequence goes on along the minus strand of NZ_DJBB01000031.1, from coordinate 30,072 downwards.
AGAAGGATGCCTTACTGACCAATAAACCAACTCAAATTTCAGGTTCACAAGCAATCATTAATGCTTTATTAGCTGAAGGAGTTTCAACAGTTTTTGGCTATCCTGGTGGTGCAATTATGCCTATATATGATGCTTTATATGATTACAAAGATAAATTAGAACACATTTTAGTTCGTCATGAACAAGGAGGCATTCATGCTGCGCAGGGCTATGCAAGAACTTCAGGAAAAGTAGGTGTAGCTTTTGCTACGAGTGGGCCAGGCGCAACGAACTTAGTAACCGGAATTGCTGATGCCATGATTGATAGTAATCCTATTGTATGCATCACGGGGCAAGTTTTCGCCTCTCTTTTAGGAACGGATGCCTTTCAAGAAACTGATATTATCAACATCACTAATCCTATTACGAAATGGAATTATCAAATTACAGATGCGGAAGAAATTAATGATGTTTTAGCAAAAGCTTTTCATATCGTTCGCTCTGGAAGACCAGGACCTGTGTTAATTGACATTACAAAAAATGCTCAAATACAACTTATCGAAAAGAAAAAGTATGAGAAATGCACGCATGTTCGCAGTTATAGACCAGAACCAGAGATAAGAACTGAATATATAAAAGCTGCTGCTAAACTTATTAATCAAGCAAAAAAACCATTTGCGATTATTGGTCAAGGAATATTACTTGGAAAAGCTGAACAAGAATTAAACGATTTCTTAGAAAAATCTGGAATTCCTGTAGCAACAACTTTGATGGGATTAAGTTCTTTAGATACTGATCATCCACAATATGTAGGTTTATTAGGAATGCATGGAAATTATGCGCCGAATGTCAAAACAAATGATTGCGATGTATTAATTGCTATTGGGATGAGGTTTGATGATCGCGTAACTGGGCGTTTAGACAAATATGCAAAACAAGCCAAAGTGATTCATCTTGATATTGACCCAGCAGAGATTGGTAAAAATGTAAAAGTTGCTGTCCCTGTTTGGGGAGATTGTAAAAAAACACTTCCGTTATTAACAAATTTGATTCATCCTAATGATCATTCTCAATGGTTAAAAGAATTTAGAGATCTCGAAAAAGAAGAACGTACAGAAGTTATTGATAAAGAATTCTATCCAACAACTGATGTAATGTCTATGGCTGAAGTTATCAACACATTAAATGAGTTAACAAACGGAGAAGCCGTAATTGTTACAGATGTTGGGCAACATCAAATGGCAGCTTGCCGTTACGCAAAATTCAAAGATTCTAAACTTTTAGTTACATCTGGAGGATTAGGAACAATGGGATTTGGCTTACCTGCTGCAATTGGAGCATGGTACGGAGCACCAGAAAAAGATATTGTCTTGGTTTGTGGAGATGGAGGTTTCCAAATGACGTTACAAGAAATGGGAACGATTATGCAATTCGGAGCTAAAGTAAAAATGTTAATCCTAAACAATAGCTTCCTTGGAATGGTACGTCAATGGCAAGAATTATTCAACGACAAACGCTATTCTTTCGTAGATATTACAAGTCCAGATTTTGTAGCGCTTGTAAAAGCATATCAAATAGAAGGTCAAAAAATTGAGGCGAGAAATGACTTGAAAAATGCATTAAAAGAAATGTTAGAACACGATGGTTCTTATCTTTTAGAAATTATGGTAGGAAAAGAAAATAATGTTTTTCCTATGGTAGAACAAGGTACAAGTGTTTCTGAAATTAGATTAAAATAAATGATTATGGACTCAAAACAAGAATATACAATTACGTTATATACAGAAAATTCCATAGGGATTTTGGGAAGAGTTGCAGGAATTTTTACTCGAAGAAAAATTAATATTGAAAGTTTAAGCACTTCTCCATCAGAAATAGAAAATGTACACCGATTTACCATTGTGATTGAAGAATCTGAAGAAGTTGTTCGAAAACTTTGCATGCAAATCGAGAAACAAATCGATGTTCTTAAAGCTTATTTCAATAATAATGATGAATTAATTTGGCAAGAACAAGCTTTATACAAAGTGCCAACGAATATTATTGCAGAAAAGGCATATGTAGAACGTTTACTGCGTCAATATGGTGCAAATACAGTCGTTATCCGCAATGATTATACAGTTTTTGAAACAGCTGGTCATCGTGAAGAAATTGATAATCTGACACAAGAATTGACGAAATATGGCTTAATAGAATTTGTTCGAGGAGCAAGAATAGCCATTATAAAAGCAAGTGCCGGTTTTCATGAAAAATTATTACAATTCGAGAAAGACGAGCCATCAAAAGAAGTAATCGAAAATGAATTCCTAAACGAAGGAAACTCAGTTTTCACAATGTAAAGACAAACAATTCATCAAATAATTTTATTAAAAAAACAAAAATGACTAATTACTTTAATTCACTATCATTAAGAGATCAATTATATCAACTAGGACAAGCAGAATTTCTAAATAACTCAGAATTCGCAAAAGGTACAGACGCATTAAAAGACAAAAAAATTGTGATTGTAGGCTGTGGTGCGCAAGGTTTAAACCAAGGATTAAATCTACGAGACAGCGGTTTAGATGTTTCATACGCGTTACGCAAAGAAGCGATTGAACAACAAAGAGATTCTTGGAAAAATGCAACAAGTCATAATTTTACAGTAGGAACTTTCGAGGAATTAATCCCAAATGCTGATGTAGTAGCGAATTTAACACCAGATAAACAACATACGCAAGTTATCAATACTGTTCAACCACTTATTAAACAAGGTGCTACACTTTTATATTCTCATGGATTCAATATCGTAGAAGAAGGTATGCAAATTCGTAAAGATATCACGGTGATAATGGTTGCTCCAAAATGTCCAGGTTCGGAAGTTCGTGCAGAATATTTAAGAGGATTCGGAGTTCCAACATTAATTGCCGTTCACCCAGAAAATGATCCCGAAGGAAAAGGTTTTGATCAAGCAAAAGCATATTGTGCAGGAACTGGTGGTCACAGAGCAGGCGTTTTAAAATCGTCATTTGTTGCAGAAGTAAAATCAGATTTAATGGGAGAACAAACCATTTTATGTGGTCTTTTACAAACAGGTTCTATTCTTTCTTTCGATAAAATGGTTGAAAACGGAATTGATGCTGGTTACGCTTCAAAATTAGTTCAATATGGAGTTGAAGTAATTACAGAAGCCTTAAAACATGGTGGAGTTAGCGGTATGATGGATAGATTAAGCAATCCTGCTAAAGTAAAAGCTTTTGAATTATCAGAAGAATTAAAAGAAATTATGCGTCCATTGTTCCAAAAACATCAAGACGATATTATTTCGGGTGAATTTAGTAAAACAATGATGGAAGATTGGGCGAATGATGATAAAAACTTATTAAAATGGAGAGCTGAAACTGAAGAAACTGCTTTTGAAAAAACACCAGCTGGAGATACAAATATTACTGAACAAGAATATTTTGACAATTACACCTTAATGGTTGCTTTTGTTCGTGCTGGAGTTGAATTAGCTTTCGAAACTATGGTGGAAGCAGGTATTAAACCTGAATCTGCTTACTACGAATCATTACACGAAACACCATTGATTGCAAATACAATTGCTCGTAAAAAATTATTCGAAATGAATCGTGTAATTTCTGATACAGCAGAATATGGTTGTTATCTTTTCGATCAGGCTTGTAAACCTTTGTTAAAAGATTTTATGACAAAAGTAAACGTAGACGTTGTCGGAAAAAATTACAACGAAGGAAAAGACAATGCTGTTGACAATGCGACATTGGTACACATAAATGATGTTTTACGTAATCATCCTGTCGAAACTGTGGGAAAAAAACTTCGTAAAGCAATGACTGCTATGAAAACCATAAAAACGGCATAATCAAATATTAAAATAACTAAGAAAATAGTGAATTATGACAAAGGGACTTAGAAGTGAGAAAACTGAGACCTTAGGCGTTTCGCTTGACGAAGTAAACTTAGCACAAATGAATTTGAAAGGAGTTGCCAAAAACACTCCTTTCGATTTCAATGAAAATTTAAGTCGTCAATTTGATGCGAATGTCTATCTAAAACGAGAAGATTTACAAGTCGTCCGTTCATACAAATTACGTGGTGCTTATAATAAAATCGTTCAGTTATCAGAACAAGAAAAAAATAATGGTGTAATCTGCGCAAGTGCAGGAAATCACGCACAAGGTGTGGCGTATTCGTGTCAACAATTAAATATCAAAGGTAAAATTGTGATGCCAACGACGACACCTCAACAAAAAATAAAACAAGTAAAATGGTTTGGGAAAGATCAAATCGAAATCATTTTACATGGTGATACATTTGATGATGCATCGGCTTTTGCACATCAATTATCCCAAGAAGGAAATATTACATTTATTCATCCTTTTGATGACGAAAAAGTAATCGCAGGACAAGGAACTGTTGCTTTAGAAATTTTGAATCAATGCAATCAACCAATCGATTATATTTTCGTGCCAATTGGCGGTGGAGGTTTAGCATCTGGCGTTATTTCTGTGATGAAAACACTTAGTCCAAACACCAAAATTATTGGCGTAGAACCGAGTGGCGCAGCAAGTATGGCAGAAGCTATCAAACAAAAACAATCTGTTGCATTAGCGAAGATTGACCCTTTTGTAGATGGCGCAGCTGTAAAAAAAGCAGGTGAAAAAACCTACAAAATCTGTGCAGAAGGTTTAGAAACAACTTGTGCTGTTCCAGAAGGAAAAGTTTGTTCGAGCATTTTGCGTTTGTACAATGAAGACGCAATTGTTGTAGAACCAGCAGGCGCTTTGAGTGTTTCGGCTTTAGATTTTTTCAAGGAAGAAATCAAAGGAAAAAATGTGGTTTGCGTGCTTAGTGGAAGCAACAACGACATTACGCGAATGGAAGAAATAAAAGAAAGAAGTTTGCAATATGAAGGTTTGAAACATTATTTCATTATCAATTTTCCTCAACGTGCCGGTGCTTTAAAAGAATTAGTGAACGAAGTTTTGCGTGAAAATGATGACATTACCTATTTTCAATACACACAAAAAAATAACAAAGAAACAGGTCCAGCAGTAGTTGGCATTGAACTAGACAAAAAAGAGGATTTAGATGGTTTAATTTTTAGGTTAGAAAATCATCATTTCGAATATCAATATCTTAACACAGACAACACACTTTTTTCGTTAATGATTGGATAATTTTTCCATCATTAATATACTATTCAAAAAAAGCAAAGCTTCTATTTAGTTAGAAACTTTGCTTTTTAATTTATTAATTATTCAACAACCAATTTTTCAACTCATCAAAATTATTGCTCATTTCAACTTTATTCGATTGTTTCGATTTCAATTCTTCTACTTCTTTTGGATAGACAATTTTATCTTGTATTTCTTTCGGAAAAACTTCAGGAAATTTACACGGATGCGCTGTCGATAAAAACACCACTAACTCTTTTTCATCTTGCTTTTTCGCTTGGTATTCCTTCGCCGCCAACCAGGCAATTGACGTATGAGGACAAGCAATATAATTGTATTCTTGATTAATTTCTACGATTGCATTTATTGTTTCTACATCAGAATAAGCTTTTGAAACCATTTTTGATTTTAATTGCTCCACATCTTGCTCAAAAAATTCCATCACGCGAACCCAATTACTCGGATTTCCAACATCCATTGCATTCGATAACGTTTGTACAGAAGGTTTTGGTTGATAATTTTCGGTTTTTAAAAATGAAGGAACTGTATCATTCGCATTCGTAGCCGCAACAAATTGTTCCACTTCCAATCCTAATTTTGAAGCTAAAATACCTGCCGTAATATTCCCAAAATTTCCACTCGGAACAACAAAAGAAACTTTCTCAAAACCTTTTCTTTTTGCTTGGGCAAATGCCTCGAAATAATAGAAAGATTGCGGAATTAAGCGAGCAATATTAATTGAATTTGCTGAGGTTAAGTTTAGATTTTTCATTAAATCTTTGTCTAAAAAAGCTCGCTTGACCAATGCTTGACAATCATCAAAAGTTCCGTCGATTTCTATGGCACGAATATTTTTTCCATTCGCCGTTAATTGCAATTCTTGTATCAGCGACACTTTTCCTTTTGGATACAAAATCGTTACTCTCGTTCCTTCTACTCCCAGAAAGCCAAGTGCTACAGCGCCTCCTGTATCGCCAGAAGTTGCGACCAAAACATCTAACAATTGATTATCTTTTTTTGAATAATGTGCCATCACGCGACTCATAAATCTTGCTCCAAAATCTTTAAAAGCAAAAGAAGGTCCGTGAAATAATTCCAAAATAGCTAAATCATCTTCTAAAAACACCAAAGGCGCAGGAAAATTAATTACATCATCAATTAAATTATTAATCGTTTCTTCAGAAAAATCATCTTTTAATAAGTGATTTGTCACCTTTTTCGCAATCTCTTGAAATGAATAATTTTCAATAGAATTCAACCAATTTTCATCTAATTTTTCCAACGACAAAGGCATATACAATCCTTTATCTTCTGGCAAAGATTGGAAAACCGCTTGTTTAAAATCGACTCTGTTATTATGATTATTTGTACTATATAATTTCATTTTTAGTGTTTTATGTAAGGTCCTTGTTGATTAATTTTAGAGACAAATGATAAATGTTCAATTTCTTTTATCGTCAAAAAATTATTTAATTTTTGTTCGATATTTTCTGCATCCAATTTACTTTTAGATAACGCCATAACTGTTGGTCCAGAACCAGAAATACCGAATGTTAATGCATTATTTTCGAGCGAAATACTTTTCATTTCATTAAAATACGGAATCAATAAAGAACGATTTGGTTCGACAATATCATCCTGCATCGAACGACCAATTTCTTCGTAATCATTCTCATAAAGCGCCGCAACCAAACTTGCAATATTCCCCCATTGTTTTATTGCTTTACTCAATTGCACTTTATCTTTAATTAATTTGCGCGCATCCTTTGTTGGCACTTCTACTTTTGAGTAAATCAGTGTGACATATAAATTTTCAGGAACAGGTAAAGAACGCACCAAAATCGACTCATAAGAAGGAATCAACGTAATTCCACCAAACAACGATGGCGCAACATTATCCGCATGAGCAGCACCACAAGCCAATCGTTCGCCTTCCATACAATAAGGTAAAAGCTCATTTTTAGAAAGTGGTTTTCCTAATAATTCATTCAATGCAAAAAGTCCAGCAACTGTACTCGCCGCGCTTGAACCTAAACCACTTCCAATTGGCATTTTTTTGTGTAATTCTATCGATAATCCAAAAGAATCTTGTAGACCTAAATCACAAAATAATTTCCATGCCGAATGAGAAACTGTATTTTTCATCGCATCCAAAGGCAATTTCCCCTCGTCACCTGTAATTGTCAGAATTTCGATTCCTAACTTTTCTGTCTTTTTCATGATTACCTCATCACCTGGATAATCCACCGCAAAGCCCAAAATATCATATCCACAGATCATATTGGCAACTGTTGCAGGAGCAAAAACATGTACTTTTTCTAAAAACTTCGCTTGATCAAGCTTATATTTATTTTCGATTATTTGATTCATCTTTTATCGTATTGAACTTATATTAACTAAATCTGCAAAAACGCCAGCTGCCGTAACTTCTGCACCAGCTCCAGGTCCTTTCACAACCAAAGGACGTTCCTTGTAACGCGCTGTTGTAAACGAAATAATGTTATCGCTTCCAGACAAGGCATAAAACGGATGTTGATTATCCACCAATTCTAACGAAATGGATATTTTTCCATCTTCTAAAATCCCGATGTAACGAATCACTTTTTGTTCCGCTTCTGCTTGATGTTTTATCTTTTCGAAATAATCATTTTCATTGACTAATTCTTGATAAAAATCTTCTACAGTTGCAGCTTCTAGACAAGATTTTGGCAAAATAGAATCAATTTTCACATCTGCTGCTTCCACTTCGTAACCATTGTCACGAGCAAGAATCAACATTTTTCGCATAAAATCTATTCCGCTCAAATCGTCGCGAGGATCTGGTTCTGTATAACCTAATTCTTGCGCTTTTTTTACAACTTCAGCAAATGTGTTTTCACCTTTAAAATGATTGAAGATATACGAAATTGTTCCTGATAAAATCGCTTCAATTTTTAGGATTTGATCTCCACTCATTCGTAGATCTTTCAATACACCAATAATTGGTAAACCTGCTCCAACATTTGTTTCGTAAAGGAAATCAATCCCATATTTTCGAGCAGTTTCTTTCAAGTTCTTATATTCTTGATAAGAAGACGAATTCGCAATTTTATTACATGTTACAACCGAAATGCTGCTTTCGAAAATTTGTTTGTAATAATTTGGCAAATCAGAACTCGCAGTATTATCAACAAAAACACAATTTGGTAAATTATACTGTTTCATTTTTTGGATAAATTCATTCAAATCAGCTGGTGAAGAAGAATTTTCTAATTCATTTTTCCAATTCGATAAATTGATTCCGTTTTCATCAAACAGCATTTTTTTAGAATTTGATAATCCGACTAATTTTATCTCGATATCATTATTTTTTGCTAAAAAATCTTTCTGTTTTTCTAATTGATTTAAAAATGTCGACCCAATATTTCCTACTCCAACATTGAAAACATGAATTGTTTTTTTCAAATGATTAAAAAACGCATCATGTACCGCATTTAAAGCTTTTGACAAATCATTTTCGTTAATCACAACCGAAATATTATACTCCGAAGAACCTTGCGCAATCGCTCTGACATTGATTCCATTTCGTCCTAATGCATAAAATAACTTGCCCGAAACACCAACCATTTTCTTCATGTTTTCTCCAACAATTGCAATAATTCCGAGATTTTCTTCAATTTCAATTGGTTCCAACCATTTTGCTGCAATTTCCAAACAAAACTCTTCTTCAATTAATTGCTTTGCTTTTTCGACTTCATTATGATGAATGGCAAGCGTGATACTATGCTCTGACGAAGATTGCGTAATCAACACAATGTTGATATGATGTTGCGCTAAAAGTGAAAAAAGTTTTCCACTAAAGCCCAATTTGCCAACCAAGCCGCTTCCTTTTATATTGACTAATGCAATATCTTTGATCGACGAAATTCCTTTAATTGGATAATCTGTTGGTTGCGAATCGAACTGAATTTTTGTTCCCTCAAAATCCGGTTGAAATGTGTTTTTAATTAAAATCGGAATTCGAAGTTTAAAAGCTGGAGCCATTGTTGGCGGATAAATCACTTTCGCACCGAAATACGACAATTCCATCGCTTCTGTATACGATAAATTTTCTAACGAAAAAGCTTTGTTCACAAAACGAGGATCCGCCGTCATCATTCCATTTACATCTGTCCAAATTTCAATTTGTTCTGCATGTAAAGCCGCACCAATCAAAGCCGCAGTGTAATCAGAACCTCCTCTTCCCAAAGTTGTCACTCGTCCTTCTTCATTAGCAGCAATAAACCCTGTTACAACTAATAATTTATCCGAATAATCTTTTGCTAATTGTTGAATATTCTGAAACGATTTTTCCTCGATAACATTCGCTTGACCAAAATTATGATCAGTCAAAATATAATCTGATGCATTAATCGCCAATGAATTTCCAACATGCTCTTGCATTACTTTTGCTATTAATAAAGCACTACATCTTTCGCCGAAACTCAAAATCAAATCTTTTGTTTGAGGGCTTAATTCTTTCAGAATTTCCACCCCTTCTAATAATGCTTCCAACTCATTCATCAACAATTTTAATTTTGTTAAAATCGGATTTTGATTCGGCACATCGATTAAAGCTTTTACAATTTCGAAATGTTTGTCTTGAAAAAGTTTTAAATCATTTTCACCAAAATTTCCTGATGAAGCTTCTTCAGACATTTTGGTTAATAAATTGGTCAAACCAGAAATAGCAGACACAACCAAAATAATCGAGTTATTTTGTTGCTTTTCCTGTTTAACAATTTCTACGACCGCGCGGATACCTTCTACCGATCCGACTGATGTTCCTCCGAATTTTAAAACTTTCATAATTTAAATTTTGATCATAAAAAAAGCATCTTCCTTTTGAGAAGATGCTTTTGCATTATTTTTTTAGAATTAAATACATAACAAAACTCCTCTAAGTGTGAACACTAGAAGTCGTCGTAATTGAAATGATTGTATTTAATCCGTTTTGTTTCATTATTGATAACGAATATACAAACTTTTTCAATAAATCATTACGTATTTATTATTTTTTTATATTTATTTCACCGAATCCTTTTTTACAGCCAATGAATCATTTGGTTCAGCAACAGGTTTTACATCACTTGCATAGCCAACAACAATTCCGTCTAGTTTATCAATTTTTCGTACTTTAAAAGTTTCTGTACCTTCTGCTCCTTTAAAAGATACTTTATAAACTGCTTCGTAAACTGTTTTGTCACCATCTTCAAGAGGCGTCATTTTCTCAAAGTTGTAGACATCAACTGGCCCATATTGTTTAACCACCGCATTCAAATCATCCACATTTACGCCTTCTACTTTCGAAAAAAGTGAATCTGGCTTATCTGCTCTGTATTTGTAAACATCTAAAACTGCTTCTTTCACCTTATAATCTGGCAAATCTGATTTTTTATTACATGCTGTTAAAGCCAAAATACCGCCAACCATAAGTAATGCACTTGCTTTCATAATTCCTATTTTTTGTGTTAATTGATTATAACTAATGTAAAAATAAATAAGATAAAAAACAAGTATTTTTATTGAAATCAAATAGATAGAAACAAAAAAAGTCGATTCTGTTGCAGAACCGACTTTTGAATATATCTTATTGTAAAATAAATTTTATACTTCAAAATTGACGTAAAAACCTTCGTGACCTCGAACATTGAAAACGGTATTGTCTTCAAAAATCAAGTATTGACCTTTTATTCCTTTCAAAACACCTTTTATTTCTGGCGTTTTTTTCAAGTTTAATGATTTTACTTTTTCTGGATAAGATAAAACTGGATAGTCTAACTTCCAAACTTCTGGCTCATCAACCAAAAATTGTTGAAAATCTGGATTCACTTCATTTCTGATTTCGTGATACTTTTCGAACAAATTAATTTCTGGTACATCATTTTTTAACATTCTTTGCCAATTCGTTTTATCAGCAATAACATTTTTCAACGAAACCTCTATCATTCCAGCTTCGTAACGATTATCTGTTCTTGCAATAATAATAGCTTCTGATGCTCCTTGATCGATCCAACGTGTCGGCACTTGCGTTAAACGCGTTACACCAACTTTTATTCCTGATGAATTTGCCAAATACACAATATGCGGTTGCAATTCGAATTTCGTTTCAAACTCTAAATCACGTTGCGCAATTCCCAAATGTGCTGTAGAAAGTTCTGGATTGATGATACTTGGATTAGCTTCTGGAATTGTAAAAAAACAATCTTTACAATATCCCATCTGATAAATCTCTTTGTCCTCGTGACAGTTTAAACATTCGTAGTGATCAAAGTTAATCTTGATTTTTTTTCCTAACAATTGATTCATAACAATAAAATCATTCTTGAAATTCCAATAATAATTGATTGGCGTTCCATTTTCAGTTGTCATTTTACGAATTTGTCCTTCAAACTGCATCTTGCTAAAAAAGTTTAATTAATTTTGTGTAAATCTACAAAACTTTTAGCGGATGGGAATAGTCAATAAGATTATGGAAATTATGATGCGTAGCCGAATGAATATCATCGAGGAAAGTATCAAAAATCCAGTTGGTACGCAACAACGTGTGTTATTTGAGAATATCAAAAAAGCCAAATCGACTATTTACGGAAAAGAATTTCATTTTGACGAAATCAAAACGACACATAAATTTCAAGAGCAAGTCCCTGCAGTGCATTACGAGGATTTTCAACCTTATATTGAATTAGCAAGAAAAGGTGAAAAAGATGTTACTTGGCATGGAAAAATAAAATGGTTTGCGAAATCTTCTGGAACAACAAATGCCAAAAGTAAATTTATTCCGATTAGTAATGAATCCTTAGAAGATTGCCATTACGCAGCAGGAAAAACAATGTTTGCATTGTACTTAAATGCTTATCCCGAAACGGATATTTTTATGCACAAAAACTTAAGAATTGGCGGAAGTAGTGAACTTTATCAAAAATATGATACGCGTTTTGGTGATTTATCAGCTATTCTGATTGATAATTTACCTTTTTATGCAGAAATGAAAAACATTCCAAATCGTGAGATTTCTTTAATGTCTGATTGGAATGTAAAGATGAATGCTATTATTAATGCAACAAAAAATGAAGATGTTGGTTCTTTAACTGGTGTTCCTTCGTGGATGTTAGTCGTTTTGAATAAATTATTAGCCGAAACTGGAAAGAATTATTTGGACGAATTATGGCCAAATCTCGAAGTGTTTTTTCATGGTGGAATCAGCTTCAAACCTTATGCAGAAAACTATAATTTAATTACTCAGAAAAAATTAAATTATTTCGAATTATATAATGCTTCCGAAGGTTTTTTTGGAATTCAGGATCAATTGCACAGCAAAGATTTGTTGTTATTATTAGACAACGGAATTTTTTACGAATTTATTCCAATGGAAGAATTTGGTTCAGAAACTCAACGATTTTTAACAATTGGAGAAGTTGAAGTTGGTAAAAATTACGCCATGGTTATCACGACAAATGGAGGTTTATGGCGCTATATTATTGGTGATACGGTTCGTTTTACGTCTACAAATCCACACAGAATTGTTGTTTCTGGACGAACAAAACATTATATCAATGCATTTGGAGAAGAATTGATGATAGAAAATGCAGAAGAAGCTTTGAAACGTGCTTGTATGCAAACAAATTCGATCGTTTCTGAATATAGTGCTGGTCCAATTTTTATGCAAGGAAAAGAAAAAGGCGCTCACGAATGGATAATAGAGTTTGATAAAGAACCTCAAAATTTTGAGCAATTTATTGATTGTTTAGATAAAGGTTTGCAAGAAGTTAATTCCGATTACGAAGCAAAACGTTACAATAATATGACACTTAATCGACCGATTGTACACAAAGCACGCACAAAATTATTCATCGAATGGATGGCTTCAAGAGGTAAATTAGGTGGACAAAATAAAGTTCCTCGTTTATCAAATACAAGAGAGTTTATTGAACCATTAATTGAATTAAATAATCGATCATAATAAAAAAGAGAATCAATACGATTCTCTTTTTTTGGTTTAAAATAAATAGGATAATTACCTCGAAACAAGTAAATTTACTATTAAGAGAAAAAATACCTATTAATGCGAAGTACGAATTTATCTGAACTTAAATTCCACCAAATTGTGGAAAATAAGTTTCAAATTTACAACAGTCTCTTTATGAGTCTGCCCTACGAAAAAATGCAAAACATTGGATCGTTGATTCCGTTTTTGTACGATGAAAGTCAAAAAGGTTTACCAGAAGGTAAATCGCCAAATGAAATCATCAACAATTTTTTTGAGAAATACACCGATTTAAAGACCGAACAAGAACAAATCGATTTGATGTTTCGAATGATACAATACATCGAGCGACAAGTTGTTTTGTTTGATAGTATCGAAGATGCTGCATTTCCGTCATTACATTCCGAAAATGAAAAAGGAAGTTTGGAAAGCATTTACCATATTGCACAAGCGCAAGGTAAAATGGAGCAAGTAAAAACCAGAATCGAAGATTTTGTAACAAGAGTTGTTTTTACAGCGCATCCAACGCAATTTTATCCAACAAATGTTCAACAAATTATTCAAGATTTACGCGATGCAATTCAACAAGATTCGGTAAGTAAAATTGATTTATTGTTGCAACAATTAGGAAAAACACCTTTCATCAACGAAGAAAAACCAACACCTTACGATGAAGCAGTTTCGATTATTTATTATTTACGAAATGTGTATTACCAGACGATTGGACGATTGTATAACGAAATCAATCAATTGTTTTTTACAGAAAGTCAACCTCTCAAATCTCCTGTCATTCAATTAGGTTTTTGGCCTGGAGGCGATCGCGATGGAAATCCATTTGTAACAGCAGAAATTACATGGAAAGTTGCAAGTTTATTGCGTACAAGTATCTTAAAAAATTATTACAATCATCTTAAAATTGTTCAACGTAGATTAACATTCAAGCATGTTACAGAACCTTTGAAAGCGTTGAGTAATTTGATTTACGAAAATATGTTCAATGAAAATGGAACAATTACAATTGATGAAATCAAGACACGTTTACAGACTATTCGTACAATTTTGATTGAACAACACAACGGAATTTTCTTGGATATTTTAGACGATTTTATCACACGTGTTGATATTTTCGGGTTACATTTTGCTTCGTTGGATATCCGTCAAGATTCGCGTGTTCATCAAAAAGTAATTAACCAAATTATTGAAAAATATACTGGAATTAATCTGAAAGATTTAAGCGAACCAGAACAAATCGAATTGTTAACAAATCCTTCATTTACTGCTAAGCCTGAAGATTTTGAAGATGATATTGTGATTGATACGATCAAAAATGTTTATCAATTAAAAACGATTCAACAACGAAATGGTGAATTAGGTGTTAACCGATACATTATTTCAAACTCTGAAACCATTTTCGATGTCTTAAATGTTTATGCTTTGTTCAAATTTTGCGGCTATAAAGACGATGAAATTAAGTTTGATATTATGCCACTTTTCGAGACGATTAGAGGTTTAGATGGTGCTGAAAATACAATGAATAAATTGTATAATTTACCTATTTATGCGCAACATTTAGAACGTAGAAAACAGCGCCAGTCGATTATGCTAGGTTTTTCAGACGGAACAAAAGATGGCGGTTACATCAAAGCGAACTGGGAAATTTATCGTACCAAAGAAATCCTTTCGAATGTTTCGGATAAAAATCAAATCGAAGTTATTTTCTTTGATGGACGTGGTGGACCTCCTGCTCGTGGAGGTGGAAAAACGCACGAATTTTACGCTTCTCAAGGGAAAACAATTGCAAATCACGAAATTCAAATTACAATTCAAGGGCAAACAATTACGTCGAATTATGGAACAATGCCGCAGGCAAAATATAATTTTGAACAATTGTACACGGCTGGTATTATTTCGGATGTTTTCTCGACAAGTACAAGTCAGATTTCGCCTGATGAACGCACATTGATTGATAAATTAGCCACAATTAGTTATCAGAAATACGAAGATTTGAAAGCGCATCCTTCATTTTTACCTTATTTAGAAAATATGAGTACGCTTAACTATTATGGAAAAACGAATATCGGAAGCCGTCCGAGTAAACGAGGTGGTGATAAAAAATTAGAGTTCGATGATTTGCGCGCTATTCCATTTGTGGGTTCTTGGAGTCAATTAAAACAAAATGTTCCAGGATATTTTGGTGTTGGAACGGCTATAAATGAATTGAAAAAACAAGGTCATTTAGAGGATGTAAAAGATTTATTCAAAAATTCGAGCTTCTTCAAAACGTTGATTCAAAATAGTATGATGTCGATGGAAAAAACTTATTTTCCATTAACTTCTTATATGAAAGATGATCCTGAATATGGTGAATTTTGGAATATTTTGCACGATGAATTTGAATTATCAAAAGCATTGTGTTTAGAAATTTCGGGTTACACAGAATTGATGCAAGATGAACCATTGAACAAATCTTCGGTACAAATGCGCGAAAAAATTGTGTTACCATTATTAACGATTCAACAATTTGCGTTGAACAAAATTCATCATGAAAGTGAATTCAAATCAGTCTATGAGCAAATTGTAATGCGTTCGTTATTCGGAAATATTAATGCGAGTCGAAATTCGGCTTAATTTTCAGAATATCTTAATACCTTCGCAACGATGGAAAAGATTATTTTAGGGATTGATCCTGGAACAATGGTGATGGGTTTTGGTTTGATTGAAGTCAAAAACAACAAAATAAAGTTGATTACTTTAGACGAATTGTTGTTGCATAAACTTCCGAATCAACAAACAAAATTGAAAAAGATTTTCGAAAAAACTTTAGCCATTATTGATCAATATCATCCTGATGAATTAGCCATTGAAGCGCAGTTTTTTGGCGTTAATGTTCAGTCTATGTTAAAACTTGGACGTGCACAAGGCGTTTGTATTGCGGCTTGTCTGCATCGCGATATGCCTGTGGTAGAATATGCGCCAAAAAAAGTTAAGATGGCGATTACCGGAAACGGAAATGCCTCGAAAGAACAAGTTGCGGGAATGTTGCAACATTTACTTGGATTGAAAGAAATTCCGAAACGTTTGGATGCCACAGATGGTCTTGCCGTTGCAGTTTGTCATTATCTAAATTCGGGTAAAACAACTGGAACTTCAAGTTCTTATTCGAGTTGGGATGCCTTTGTAAAAAATAATCCGAATCGAACAAAATAAAATATATTTGTAGTAGAATTAGCAACCTAATTCATAAAACATAAAACACATCAAATGAAAAAATATTTAATCGCTGCCTCAGTTTGTGCAACAGTTTTCTCTTCAGTATTATTTTCTTGTAAAGATTCTACAGGAAAAAACAATACTGCAATCACTGAAATTGTTTCGAAAATTGAACAAAATAAATACAAAATTGGCGACAAAATCGATATTCCTTTAACTAATTTGGATGGAATTACTAAAGTTGTAGTTTCGGTGGATGGACAAGAAGTTCCTGCTGATTTTACGATTGACGGAAAAACAATTGGATTAGGAAATCATACGGTTAATTTGAAATTCTTCAAAGGAGAAGAAGAAACAAATTCGCGCGATTTTACGTTTGTGGTTTATGCAAATGAGCCGGCTGCGCAATGGAATTATGAAATTGTTGGAACTTATCCACATAACCCTGATTATTTTACGCAAGGTTTTTATTTCAAAAACGGAAATATTTTCGAAGGAACTGGACTTCGTGGAGGAAAAACACGTTTGATTGAATATAAATTGGGAGCAACTGAGCCTACAAAATTATACCAAATTAAAGACGATGTTTTTGGAGAAGGAATTACAGAACTTAATGGTTTTATTTATCAATTAACATGGCAAGATCGTGCGATTTATAAATATGATTTAAACTTTAATCAAGTTGAAAAATTTGATATGCCAGCTCAAATTATCGAAGGTTGGGGAATTACTACAATTGGTAAAGAATTAGCCGTAACAGAAGGCTCACAACGTATTCATTTCTTCGACGAGAAATTTAACTACCTTAGAACTGTTCAAGCTTTTGATAACACGCAACCATATAGTTATTTGAATGAAATTGAGTATCACGATGGTCTAATTTATGCAAATGTTTACCTAAAATCTGGACATGCAGATAATAGTAATATTGTGGTAATTGATCCACAAACTGGTGCTGTAAAAGCTGAGTTTAATTTTGCTGAATTGAAAGGAAAACAAGGAAATCCACAAGCACAAGAATTGAACGGAATCGCTTTCAAAGACAACGGAAATATGTTATTAACAGGTAAAAACTGGGACAAAATCTTTGAAATTAAGATTAAGAAGTAGAATCTTATGCGATTAACCAGACCCAAAATAATAAGAACATTGAAGATTCAACGGATGATGTCTGAAACTTTGGCTGTTATAAATGACATCAAAAATCCTCCTAATAAAATAATTATTCCTTGTTCATCAATTGAAGATGGTGAAGAAATAATCGAAAAGATAAAAAAGCAAAAAGCTCGACCTGCAAAATCGAGCTTTTCTTTTCAAAAATCATCTAAAAAATTATAAGTAAAAATTTTTAGCTATAAAGATCTATAACCAAAATTGATCTTTCCAATCTGTGTTAGTTAAAAGTGAATTAAATTGTTCTTTAATTACTTTTAACTTTTTTTGTGTTGCATTTTTCTCAAATTCAGGAAACATTTGTTTCTCCTCAAATCTGATATGCAAATCCAATTCTTCTTCGATATAAATCAAACTTTTCATCGGATTTTTTGCATCTATCTTAAACAAGCGTCTCAAACGTCTATGTTCTTTCAATGCTCTTTTTACCAAGTAATGATCTTCATCCAAAAGTGTAAAAAGAAATTTTTCTTCTATCTCAAATTTTTTGAATAAAACATCTTCCCCATACCAATTTACATAATCAACAATTCGTTGAATATCGACTCCTTTATCTATTCCAGCACGAATATTCCAACAAAAAAATAATGTCTTATGATGTCTTTCGCACGCTTCATTTAGATTTACTGTTACAGTATAACTCATATGAGAAGCAGTTGTTTGAGGAAGTTCTATTAATAGGTTCATTGTTGTAATTTTTTAATTCGGATAATCGGATATTTTTATCTTATTTTTAATCAAATTTTTTTAATGCTTAAGAAAAGCAATTCCTTTCTCAAGATCATCAATCAAATTAAACATCGATGTCTTTTCTAGCATTCCTCGCAAATCATTACGAATTGCAAAAACACGGCTATGTAAAGCACAAGGTTTGTTAGCATCGCATTCTACTAAACCTAAAATGCAACTGTGATAAAGACCATCTCCGTCAATCGCTTTGATGATATTCACTAATTTGATATCTTCTAAATGCGCTGCATCCATTTGGAAACCTCCCATTTTTCCTTTGACAGATGAAATCACATTTGCTTTAACTAATTGTTGAAGAATTTTGGCTGTGTAAGCTTCTGGAGAATTAATCGAATTTGCAATTTGTTTTAAATTGACTCTCTTTCCTTCTACAGATTCTTGTGCAATAAACACACAAGCCTTAATTCCATATTCGCACGCTTTAGAAAACATTAATTTCTTTTATTCATTATAAATTATGAAGCAAATATACAACTAATTTTAATTCGGACAAATTTATCTTATTAAATTTTTAAAAATAAAAAAACCACTCAAAATTGAGTGGTTTAATTTTATCTGAAAAGAAAATTTCTTAATCTTCGTCTTCGTCTTGATCAGCATCTTTAACAGCGTTACGAGAAGTACGGATAGCTACTACTACTGCGTTATCTGGATGAGCGAATGTGTAGTTATCATTTTTCAATGTTTCTACATACATTTTGTGACCAATTCTCATTGGAGTAATATCGATTTCGATTTCGTCTGGTAAGTTTGCTGGAATAGCACGAACTTTTAATTTACGCATGTTGAAACGTAAAACTCCACCAGCTACTAAACCACGAGCACGTCCTACTAAACGAACTGGTACTTCCATAGTTACTGGTTTGTCCTCGTTTAATTGGTAAAAATCTACGTGTAAGATTTTATCCGTTACTGGGTGGAATTGGATGTCTTGTAAAATTGCTTGAATTTTAGCTCCATCAGCTAACTCGATAGTTGCTGTATGAGCATCTGGAGTGTAAACTAATGATTTGAATGCTTTTTCATCAGCTGAAAAGTGGATAGGCTCTCCAGAACCGTAAACCACACAAGGTACTTGTTCAGCATTACGTAGGTTACGTGTAGCCACTTTACCTAAGTCTTCTCTTTTTACACCTTGAATTGTAATTGACTTCATAATAATATGTATATAATAAAAATAATTTAATTTTAAGTTAAATCATTAGATAACAAAACGTTGGCTAATAGATTTGTTGCTATGTACTAAATGCATAACATCAGCAAAAAGCGGAGCGCAAGATAATACTTTTATTTTAGATACGGAAGTATTTTTTAATGGAATACTATCAGTTATAGCAATTTCCGTTAATAGAGAGTTATCAAGACGCTCATAAGCTGGTCCAGATAAAACTCCATGCGTTGCAATTGCACGAACAGATTTTGCTCCTTTTTCCATAATCAATTCAGCCGCTTTAGCAAGTGTACCCGCTGTATCAATCATGTCATCCACTAAAATAACATTTTTACCTTCTACCTCACCGATTAACATCATGCTATCAACTTGATTAGCAACTTTACGTTCTTTATGACAAATTACGATATCTGCATTAAGGTATTTAGCATATGTATTTGCACGTTTAGCACCTCCCATGTCTGGAGAAGCGATACAAATATTATCTAAACCTAAACCTTTAATGTATTCAACAAAAATTGTTGAAGCAAATAAATGATCAACAGGAACTTCAAAAAATCCTTGAATTTGATCAGCGTGTAAATCCATAGTCATTACACGAGTTGCTCCAGCTGTCATTAACATTTTTGCAACTAATTTTGCTCCAATTGGTACACGTGGTGCATCCTTACGATCTTGACGAGCAAAACCAAAATAAGGAATAACAACTGTAATACTTTTAGCAGATGCGCGTTTTGCTGCATCACACATTAAAAGTAATTCCATTAAATTGTCTGTTGGTTGCATTGTAGAACCGATTAAGAAAACGCGAGCTCCGCGAATTGGCTGTTCAAAAGCGGGTACAAATTCTCCGTCGCTAAATTCTACAATTTTAGATTTACCAAGTTCTTGACCATATTGATCGGCAATTTTTTGTGCTAATTCTAATGATCCTCTGGTCGAAAAAAGAAATGCTGATTGTTCCATTGTTTGTTTTGGGAAATATTTGTGCAAAAATAATTTAAATGATTCAAACATGGTACAAGAAAAATGAAAATTAATTTCGGCACAATTATTGAAGTCTTTTTTTGGACGTTAAAATAATCACAAAAAAATATTATGACTTTCGTTAGTTGTAAGCTTTTTTAACATTATTTATTTATTCGTTTTTAACAATTTATATAATCTTGTAATTAAATTTTTCCTCATGAAAAAGATTTCATACCTATTAAGTGTAATTGGATTAGGGATTTTTGCTCAAGCGCAAGAAGTTACTGAAACAGTTAACAATGATTACAACAAATGGTCTATTGAGGCCAATGGTGGAGCAAACAAAGCAACTAAAGGTTTTTCTAATGGTTACTTTATGCAAACTCCAAGTTTTTACCATGTAGACTTAGGTGTTCGTTATATGTTTAATCCTAAATTTGGTTTAAAATTAGACGGAGCTTATGATCGTTTAAAAGAAGGTGAAGATTCTAAAAGATTTAGAACAAACTATTACCGTGTAGACTTACAAGGAGTAGCAAATCTAGGTCGTATTATGAACTTTGAAGATTGGACTAAATCTATTGGTTTATTAGCACATGCAGGTGCTGGTTACTCTTGGATGACAAGAGAAGATGATGGTTTGTTTGATAATGCAGATAATATGGGTAATATTATTGTAGGTTTAACACCTCAATTAAAATTATCTGATCGTATTGCATTAACAGGTGACGTTACTTACATCAGAAACATTCGCCAACAAAACAATTATGACTTCACTTCTAAAATGGATACAAGAGGTTTAGATGGCGATATGTGGAATGCTACATTAGGTTTAACATTCTATCTTGGAGGTAACCAGAAACATGCCGATTGGACTTTTGAAACTACAAGAAAAGATTTAGAAGACAGAATTGCCAACATCGAACAAATGTTAAAAGATACTGATGGAGATGGTGTTGCTGATTACTTAGATCAAGAGCCAGATTCAGCTCCAGGCGCTGTAGTTGATACTAAAGGTGTTACTATTGATCATAATGGTAATGGTATTCCAGATAATATTGAAGAATACATTAAACAAAATGCAGGAGGAAATACAACTATCGTTAACGATGCTGATTTCTTAGAACAAATGATTAACTCTGGTATTATCAACGTTTACTTTGATTACAATTCTGATAAACCATATCAACAATCAGTTGGAGGTATCAAATTTGTATCTGAGTACTTAAAAGCTAAGCCAAATGCTCAAATCGACATTTTAGGTTACGCTGACCCAGTTGGAAGTGATTCTTACAACAAAAATTTATCTCGTAGAAGAGCAGAAAATGTAAAAGCTATTTTAGTTAGTCAAGGAGCTAATGCTTCTCAATTAACTACTATTGGTGAAGGTGAAGATAAAGAGTTCAAAAACTCTCAAGTTTCTTCTCATCAATTAGCAAGAAGAGTTGTTTTCAGAGTAAAATAATTCTCTCTTAATTTAAGATATTAATCAGGGATAGATTTTTCCATTTTTTGGAGTCTCTATTCCTGATTTTTTTATTATCTTTATCACCACTTAAATTACTAAAATATTGAATCCTTTTAACCAACACTTTAATGCTCCTAGATGGGTCGTATTAGTGCTAGACATACTTATAGTTTTCTTTAGCTATGTAATAACCAATTTTATACTTAATAGTTTTCTAAATTCTTTTAGTTTAGAAAAATTATTATTTAAATTACCATTTGTTGTAGCAGCATATACTCTATGTTTCCTATACTTCAAAACATATAAGGGAATTGTAAAAAAAACGGGGTTAAAAGATGCTGAAAATGTTTTTGTTTCAAATACAACAGCTTTTCTGATTCTTTTCTTCATCTCTTTTATCTATAGACAATTCATTGAATCTAATCTTTCGGAGAACACTCCTGTTTCATATGTTTTCAGAATGTCTTACTCTGTTATCTTTGTCCATTTATTTATTTCAACAGTAATAATGGTTATTGCCAGATTATATTATAAATGGATTTACGATTACTTTTTTTCTAAAAATAAAGCTCAACAAAAAACATTGATTTACGGAGCTGGAGATTCAGGATTAATCACTCGAGATATTTTACAAAACGATACTCAATTTAACTATAAAGTAGTAGGTTTTATTGATGACAAACCTTCTAAAATTGGAACGTTTATCGATGGCGCTAAAATTTATTCTATAAATGATGTTGATGATAAATTCATTGAACGAAATGATATTTCAGAAATCATTATTTCTATTCAAAATATTAAAACTAATGAGTTATTAAACCTTTCTAAATCTTTAGAAGATTTAAATGTTAATATTAAAATAATTCCTCCTATTTCTAATTGGATTGATGGTACATACAAGCCTGCTCAAATCAAACAATTAAAAATTGAAGATTTATTAGGGCGTGAATCAATTAAGTTGAAAAACCCTATTATTAATGAAAATGTACAAGGTAAGGTAATACTTGTTACTGGTGCTGCAGGTTCTATAGGAAGTGAAATTTCAAGGCAACTTGCTATGATGGATTTTGCTCAACTAATTTTGATTGATCAGGCAGAATCGGCTCTATATGATGTTCAACAGTCTTTAAAAAATGAAATTTCTGAAGAAAAACAAAATAGAATAGATTATATCGTTTCGAGTGTAAGAGATCGAAAACGAATGTTAAGCCTTTTTGATAAATATCATCCGCAAATTATTTTTCATGCAGCTGCATATAAGCATGTTCCGTTGATGGAAAAATTTCCTTATGAGGCAATCAACACAAATATTTATGGAACAAAAATTATTGCTGATTTAGCAAATGAATTTGGCGCAGAAAAATTTGTAATGGTTTCTACTGATAAAGCAGTAAATCCTACAAACGTAATGGGCGCAACTAAACGCGTAGCAGAAATCTATGTAAATTGTACTAATGCAGTTTCTAAAACAAACTACATTGTTACCCGATTTGGTAATGTACTAGGGTCTAATGGCTCTGTAATTCCTCTTTTTAAAAGACAATTGGAAAATGGTGGTCCCTTAACAGTAACTCATCCTGATATTACACGTTTTTTTATGACAATACCAGAAGCGTGTCAGTTAGTGCTTGAAGCAGCAATAATGGGAAAAGGTGGCGAGATTTTTGTATTTGATATGGGTGAGTCAATGAAAATTATTGATCTTGCAAAAAGAATGATTAAACTTAGTGGATTTAAATATCCTGAGGAAATTGATATAAAAATTGTAGGTTTACGCCCAGGTGAAAAAATTTATGAAGAATTATTAGCCAATGATGAAAATACAGTTAAAACACATCATGAAAAAATAATGATTGCTAAAGTAAATACTTCAAAATGTCAAGATAATAAAAAGTTGATTGAAGAGTTATGCTCAATGTCTTCAACTATAGAAAAGCATGAACAAGTCATGCATTTAGTGGCTAAAATAAAAGAGATAGTACCAGAATTTAAATCTCAAAACTCTGAATTTGAAAAACTTGATAACTTAATTTATGAAAAATAAAATTTTTAATCTCCTAATTGTAATAGTTATTCTCACAATTTCATCTTGTGCGTCAAAAAAGGAATTAGTTTATTTAAGTGGAGACCAACAGTCTACTACAAATTTCGAACAGTATATCCCTAAAATTCAATCTTCTGACATATTAGCTATTAGTGTTAGTGCTGCTGATATCAAAGCAACAGAACCTTTTAATCAACAAAGTATTTATCAAGTAAATTCTGGAATGCAAAATAATCCTTATGCAAAAGTGTATACTGTTGACGAAAATGGTTATATCAACTATCCTTTAATAGGTAATGTAAAAGTTGGAGGATTAACTAGAACAGAAGCTGAAAACGAATTAAAATCTAAGATATCAAAGTACATTGTAAATCCTGGTGTTAATATAAATTTCACAAATTTCAGAATCACGGTTTTAGGAGAAGTAGCTAAACCAGGTAATTTCTCGATTCCAAATGAAAGAGTGAGCATTCTTGATGCACTAGGAATGGCAGGAGATTTAACAATTAATGGTGTAAGAAAAAATATTATGGTTATCCGTGAACAAAATGGACAAAAACAAACCTATAATGTTGATTTAACATCTAAAGAAATACTAAACTCTCCTGTTTATTATTTAGCACAAAATGATGTTGTTTATGTAGAACCAAATAATGCAAAAATTTCATCGTCTAAATTTACGCCAAACTATTCTTTATGGATATCTGTTGCTGGTGTTATAATCTCTGTAATTGCTGTTATTTCTAAATAAAAATGAGTAAAAATAAAAACAACGTAGAAGATCATTACTTCGATGAGCCTGAAGAAACTATTAATATCAGGCAAATTTTAGAGCAATATTTATACTATTGGAAATGGTTTGTTTTTGGAGTCATTATTTCTTTAATTATAGCCTTTTTATATGTTAAATATACACAAAAACAATATCAAGTTTCAGCTAAAATATTATTGAACGAAAAAGAATCTTCAACAGGTGAATTAGCTGGTTTAATGGATCAAGCTATGCTTGGAGGGGGATCTTCAACAAATGCTGAAGTTGGTGATCAAATTGATGTTTTAAAATCGAGAAGATTATTAACTAAAGTAATTCAAAAAAATAACTTTAATATACAATATTTTAGCGTAGGTCGAGTTGCAGAAATTCAATTACAACAAGAAAAATCTCCCATAAAATTCATTTTATTAAATGAGAACGATAAAGCCAATGAAAGCTTAGACAATAATAGTTTTATTGTAAGTATATTATCGAACACTAAATTTAAACTTGAAAATAAAAAAACAAGTGTTATAAAGGAATATTCTTTTGGACAAAAGATTACAGAAGACTTTGGAAGTTTTATAATTAGTCCAAATGGAAGCTTAGGAAAACATATTGGTTTTGAATATCAAATTAATTTAAATTCTATTGATAGAATTGTTAATGCATATCAAAACTCATTGAGTATTTCTCCAAATACTGAGAAGAGTTCAAAAATTATTAATTTTTCTTTGGTTGGTCCTGTTCCAGATATATCTAAGAAGTTAATAAATGATCTTATTACAACTTATAATGAAGATTTAGTAAGTGATAATCATAAATTAACAGAAGCTACCTCTAAATTTATTGATGATCGCCTACAAATTGTTACAAACGATTTACGTGGAGTTGATAAAAATCTTGAACGTTATAAAGTTCAAAATAATATTACAGATGTTACTTCAGAAGCGAATATCTTTTTAGAAAGTGCCGCAGATAACGAAAAGAAACTTTTAGAATCATCTACTCAACTACAATTAGTTGACTATATGAACTCTGCTCTAAATTCTTCTAAGACTGATTTACTACCTTCTAATATTGGATTAGAAGATAAATCTATCTCAGCAGAAATATCTTCATACAATGAATTAGTTCTCGCTAAAGAAGATATGTTAAAATCTGTAACAAAAGATCACCCTAACGCGATCAAATTACAAGAGCAAATTAATGATGTAAAAAGAAACTTGAAGAATAGTTTGAGATTATATAGAAATAACACTCAAACAATGTTAAATTCTGTTCAATCTAAACAAAATCAAATTGCGAGCAGAATTCAAAAAGTACCAAGTCAAGAACGTGGTTTTAGAGATATTTCTCGTCAACAGCAAATTGTTGAAGCTTTATATTTATTCTTATTACAAAAACGTGAAGAGAACGAAATAAAAGCAGCTGCTACACCAGATAATATAAAAGTTATTGACTATGCTTATGATTCTAAGATTCCCGTTTCACCTAAGAAAAGTATTATATTATTAGGAGCTCTAATTCTAGGATTAGTTATTCCATTTATATGTATATATATTTATAAATTATTGAATAATAATGTAAACTCTAAAGAGGATGTTGAAGATGCAGTTGGAGCTCCAATTGCTGGACAAGTACCTAAAAGTGATATTTCTATTATCGAGCAAAATGATAATTCTAGTGTTGCTGAAGCTTTTAGAATTCTTAGAACAAACATGAATTTTTTACTTAAAAACTCAACAGATCCTCGATGTATTTATATTACATCTACAACTAGTGGAGAAGGTAAATCGTTTATTTCAACTAATTTAGCTCAAATATTAACAATGTCAGGTAAATCTGTTTTATTAATTGGAGCAGATATTAGAAGTCCTAAAGTTTTAGATTATTTAGGAATTACCGATCAATACAGACACAAATATGGTGTTACAGAATATTTGATTTCAAATGATATTAATATTAGTGATATCATCATCAAAAATCCTGCTGATTACAAATTTGATGTTATTTATTCTGGACAGGTAGCTCCAAATCCTTCAGAGCTATTGATGAACGGACGTTTTGATGATATTGTCAAATATGGAAAAGCAAACTATGATTATGTATTAATAGATACTGCACCAGTTAGTTTAGTTACAGATACTTTATTAATTTCTGATAGTGCAGATATTACAATGTACGTTGTTCGTGCTAATTATTTGGACAAACGAATGCTGGCTATTCCTAAAGAATTATATCAAGATAACCGTCTTAAAAATATGGCAATGGTTGTTAACGATGTTGACTTTACAAAAGAATACGGATATGGATACGGATATGGGTACGGATATGGTGAAAATCATAATAAAGGAAACTCTTTCTTTAGTAAACTATTCGGTAAGAAATAAAAATAAAAGCCACTTCGAAAGAAGTGGCTTTTATTATTTTATAATATCTTATTGTCTTTGTCTCACAGCTTCGTAAACACAAATCGCTGCTGCGTTACTCACATTTAGCGAATCTACAAACCCTAACATCGGAATTTTAATCAACGAATCTGAATGATCAGCCCAAAAATCCGAAAGTCCTGTTGCTTCAGTTCCTAAAATAATCGCAGATGATTTTGTAAAATCAGTCTCGTATAAATTCTTTGTTTCATCTCTCAAAAATGTTGAAACCACTTGAATATTTTTCAACTTTAAGAAATCCAAAACAGCCTCTTTACTCGCCGATGCAATTTGATTGGTAAACAATGTTCCAACCGAAGAACGAATCACATTCGGATTGAAAAAATCAACTGTTTCATCACAAACAATTACAGCATCTACCTTTGCTCCATCTCCAGTTCGTAAAACTGCACCAAGATTCCCTGGTTTTTCTACAGCTTCCAAAACAACAACCAACGCATTTTCTGGTAATTGTAAATCCGTTAATGTCGAAGATTTCGTTTTATAAGCACCGATAATGCCGCCTGTCGATTTTCTATACGCAAGCTTTTCAAAAACTTGTTTGGTAATTGTAAATACTTTTGCCTGTCCAAAATCAATTGATTTGTTATAAATATCTTCGCAAATATAAATTTCAACCGCTTCGTAAACACCTTTTACAGCTAATTCATTTTCTTGTGTTCCTTCCACAATAAATAAACCTTGATTTTTACGTTCTCTCGATTTTTCTTGCAATTTCAGCAAGTTTTTAATCCTTGGATTTTGAAGACTTTCTATTAACATTTTGCAAAATTACTCGAAATTCTTTGAAGTAGATTCAAATTATTTCATTGTTGCTAATTTTTTACTTACAACTTTTACTAACTTATATTTTAATGAAGATGCATCTGCTGGTGGATTTTCAATTTCAGATTTTGAAACAATAATTTGATATTCATAACCTGGTTCATGCTCAAATCCTTCAATCTGATTATAAAAATATTGCCATTCAGCTGCATTTGCTTCTTTTACCATCATACATTGCATTTTTGCAACTCCTGCGGTACATTCTCTTGTTTCTGGAGCAACTGTTAACAATTCTTCTCCTTGTTTCAATTCTTTAGTTGAAGCACAAGAGGCAAATAAACCGATACTTAAAATACTTGATAAAATAATTTTTTTCATGGAATATCATTTATTGTTTGACAACAAATATTATGCTAAAAACTAACTTAAACTTCAAAGTAAATTCATTCTCAAAAATTTAACTTGATTATAAATAACTTAATCACTTGTATTTTTTGTTGTACCTTTGCACCTTAAAATCAGAATTTTCGTATGACCAAAGATGGAAAAATGGAGTTGATGGCTCCTGCTGGGAATTTCGAATCGTTACAAGCGGCTTTAGATAATGGAGCTGATTCTGTATATTTCGGAGTTGAGCAGTTGAATATGCGTGCGAGAGCATCAATAAACTTTACAATGGACGATTTACCAGAAATCGTAAAACGTTGTGAAGAAAAAGGTGTGCGTTCTTACCTTACTTTAAATACAATTATATACGATCACGATTTATCTTTAATCAAAAACTTATTGGACAGAGCAAAAGAAGCAAATATTACGGCTGTTATTGCGATGGATCAATCTGTTATTGCCTATGCAAGACAAATTGGGATTGAGATTCATATTTCGACACAAATTAACGTTACGAATATCGAAACAGTAAAATTTTATGCAATGTTTGCTGATACAATGGTATTGTCGCGTGAATTGAGTTTGAAACAAGTGAAAAAGATTTGTGAACAAATTATCAAAGATGATGTTCGTGGACCGAGTGGAAATTTAGTTGAAATCGAAATTTTCGGTCATGGAGCACTGTGTATGGCTGTTTCTGGTAAATGTTACTTGAGCTTACATTCGCATAATTCTTCTGCAAATCGTGGAGCTTGTAAACAAAACTGTCGTAAAAAATATACGGTAATCGACCAAGAATCTGGTTTCGAAATCGAATTAGATAACGAATACATGATGTCACCAAAAGACCTTTGTACAATGGAATTTTTGGACGAAGTGGTTGATGCAGGTGTAAAAGTATTGAAAATTGAAGGTCGCGGACGTGCTCCAGAATACGTTGCAACTGTGATTCGTGCTTATAGAGAAGCGATTGATTCTATTGCGGATAAAACATATTCGAAAGAAAAAGTGGATTACTGGATGGGATTATTGCAAACTGTTTATAATCGTGGTTTTTGGTCTGGATATTATTTAGGTCAAAAATTAGGAGAATGGTCTGCTGTTCCAGGTTCTATGGCAACTCAGAAAAAAGTTTACATCGGAAAAGGAGTTCATTTCTTCCCAAAACCAAGCATTGGTCAATTTGTAATTGATGCGTATGATTTGAAAGTTGGTGATTTGATTTTAGTAACAGGACCAACAACTGGAGCCAAAGAAATGGTGGTTACAGAAATGATGGTGGAAGATGTAAAATCTGAAACAGCTAAAAAAGGTGATTCGATTACAATTCCGATGGAATTTAGAATTCGTCCATCTGATAAATTATACAAATTAGTAAAAGTAGAAGAGCCAGGAACGCAACAAAATAGTGTTGAAGAAGGCGCTTATTCTCATTAAAAAATAGTTTTCAATGGTCATTATTACGTTACAACGCGATAAATGCATCGGATGCAACTATTGTTATGAGTTAGCACCAGAACGATTCAGAATGTCAAAAAAAGATGGTAAATCTGTTTTATTAAAAGCAATTGATAAAAAAGGTTTCCATACGTTGAAAGATCCTGATCATTCTATCGCAGATAATTGCGAACGTGCTGCCAAAGCTTGTCCTGTAAACATTATTACAGTAAAAGAAATTTAGGTTAAAACATTAGCTATATAAAAAGTCCATCAAAATTTTGATGGACTTTTGTTTTATGTAAAAAAGGCACTCTCCTTTAAAGTGTG